>NZ_JBFWLF010000023.1:0-25467 GCF_050252275.1 Citrobacter sp.
GTTCACGAACTTCCATTTCTACCAGTTCCAGCAGCTCTTCGTCATCAACCATGTCGCATTTGTTCAGGAACACGATGATGTACGGAACGCCTACCTGACGACCCAGCAGGATGTGCTCACGAGTCTGCGGCATCGGGCCGTCAGTCGCAGCAACAACCAGGATCGCGCCGTCCATCTGCGCAGCACCGGTGATCATGTTTTTAACATAGTCGGCGTGGCCCGGGCAGTCTACGTGTGCGTAGTGGCGAGTCGGGGTATCATATTCAACGTGAGAAGTGTTGATGGTGATACCACGAGCTTTTTCTTCCGGCGCGTTATCGATCTGGTCGAATGCACGAGCAGCACCGCCGTAGGTTTTAGCCAGTACGGTAGTGATTGCAGCAGTCAGGGTAGTTTTACCGTGGTCAACGTGGCCGATGGTGCCGACGTTAACGTGCGGTTTTGTACGTTCAAATTTTTCTTTAGACACGGCTATATTCCTTACTATAGCGCTCTCCCCTTGTGGAGAGAGCACGGGACTTAGGTTTTAATCCTGTGGATTATTTACCACGGGCTTCGATTACGGCCTGAGCAACGTTGTTCGGTGCATCATCATACTTCAGGAATTCCATAGTGTATGATGCGCGACCTTTGGTCAGAGAACGCAGCTGAGTTGCATATCCGAACATTTCAGACAGCGGAACTTCAGCGTGGATCTTAACGCCAGTGACTTCGGATTCCTGACCGCGCAGCATACCGCGACGACGGCTCAAGTCACCGATAACATCACCGGTGTTTTCTTCCGGCGTTTCTACCTCAACCTTCATGATTGGCTCAAGCAGAACTGGTTTAGCTTTCTTAAAGCCTTCTTTAAAGGCAATAGACGCAGCCAGTTTAAACGCCAGTTCAGAGGAGTCAACGTCATGGTAAGAACCGAAGTGCAGACGAACACCCATATCAACAACCGGGTAACCTGCCAGCGGACCGGCTTTCAGCTGCTCCTGGATACCTTTATCAACGGCAGGGATGTATTCGCCAGGGATTACACCACCTTTAATGTCGTTGATGAACTCGTAGCCTTTCGGGTTAGAACCCGGCTCCAGCGGGTACATGTCGATAACAACATGACCATACTGACCGCGACCACCAGACTGCTTGGCGTGTTTACCTTCGATATCGGTAACTTTCGCACGAATCGCTTCGCGGTAAGCAACCTGAGGTTTACCGACGTTCGCTTCAACGTTGAATTCACGCTTCATACGGTCAACGATGATGTCGAGGTGCAGTTCACCCATACCGGCGATAATGGTCTGGTTAGATTCTTCGTCAGTCCATACGCGGAATGACGGGTCTTCTTTAGCCAGACGGCCCAGAGCCAGACCCATTTTTTCCTGGTCAGCTTTGGTTTTCGGTTCTACGGCGATGGAGATTACCGGCTCAGGGAATTCCATACGCTCCAGAATGATCGGCGCATCCGGGTCACACAGGGTGTCACCAGTGGTTACGTCTTTCAGACCGATCGCAGCAGCGATGTCGCCCGCGCGAACTTCTTTGATCTCTTCACGTTTGTTAGCGTGCATCTGAACGATACGACCAAAACGCTCACGTGCAGCTTTCACGGAGTTCAGTACGGTATCACCAGAGTTAACCACACCGGAGTACACACGGAAGAAGGTCAGGTTACCCACGAACGGGTCAGTAGCGATTTTGAATGCCAGTGCAGAGAAAGGCTCTTCGTCGCTTGCGTGACGCTCAGCAGGCGTGTCTTTACCGTCGTCCAGGATACCGTTGATCGCAGGTACGTCAACCGGGGATGGCAGGTAATCAATTACCGCATCCAACATCGCCTGAACACCTTTGTTCTTAAATGCAGAACCACAGGTTACCAGGATGATTTCGTTGTTCAGAACGCGCTGACGCAGAGCTTTTTTGATCTCTTCTTCAGTCAGTTCTTCACCACCCAGGTATTTCTCCATCAGCTCTTCAGAAGCTTCCGCTGCGGACTCGATCAGGTTCTGGTGCCATTCTTCAGCCAGTTCCTGCATGTCAGCCGGGATATCTTCGTAAGTGAAGGTAACGCCTGCATCTGCTTCGTTCCAGTTGATGGCTTTCATTTTCACCAGGTCAACAACACCGGTGAACGCTTCTTCAGCGCCAATCGCCAGCTGCAGCGGAACAGGGTTCGCGCCCAGACGGGTTTTGATCTGACCAACAACTTTCAGGAAGTTCGCACCCATACGGTCCATTTTGTTAACGAACGCAATGCGTGGAACTTTATATTTGTTTGCCTGACGCCATACGGTTTCAGACTGCGGCTGAACACCACCAACTGCGCAGTAAACCATTACCGCACCATCAAGAACACGCATGGAACGTTCTACTTCGATAGTGAAGTCAACGTGCCCCGGGGTGTCGATGATGTTTACGCGATGCGGTTCATACTGCTTAGCCATACCAGACCAGAATGCAGTAGTCGCTGCGGAAGTGATAGTAATACCACGTTCCTGCTCCTGCTCCATCCAGTCCATGGTGGCTGCGCCGTCATGAACTTCACCGATTTTATGGTTTACACCGGTGTAGAACAGAATACGTTCGGTAGTAGTGGTTTTACCGGCGTCGATGTGCGCACTGATACCGATGTTACGGTAGCGTGCGATGGGTGTTGTACGAGCCATTTGATTCCTCGTTTATCTTTTAGGCGTTCAATTTAAGTAGCCCAAAGCGGGCTGCTTACTGGAAGCGCCCGCCTGGTGACTAAAACTCCGAAGGGATTACCAACGGTAGTGTGCGAACGCCTTGTTGGCTTCGGCCATACGGTGAACGTCTTCACGTTTCTTAACTGCAGTACCTTTGTTTTCTGCAGCATCGGAAAGTTCGTTCGCCAGGCGCAGAGCCATGGATTTATCACCGCGTTTACGAGCAGCTTCAACGATCCAACGCATTGCCAGGGCATTACGACGAACCGGACGGACTTCAACTGGTACCTGATAAGTAGAACCACCAACGCGGCGAGACTTAACTTCGACAGTCGGGCGCACGTTTTCGAGAGCTACTTCGAAAGCTTCCAGTTCAGATTTACCAGAACGCTGAGCCAGGGTCTCCAGCGCGCTGTATACGATTGTTTCGGCAGTAGATTTTTTACCATCTACCATCAGGATATTGACAAATTTAGCCAGCAGTTCTGATCCGAACTTCGGATCCGGCAGAATTTTACGCTGACCAATGACGCGACGACGTGGCATGGAAATACTCCGTTGTTAATTCAGGATTGTCCAAAACTCTACGAGTTTAGTTTGACATTTAAGTTAAAACGTTTGGCCTTACTTAACGGAGAACCATTAAGCCTTAGGACGCTTCACGCCATACTTGGAGCGAGCTTGCTTACGGTCTTTAACGCCGGAGCAGTCAAGCGCACCGCGTACGGTGTGGTAACGAACACCCGGGAGGTCTTTAACACGACCGCCACGGATCAGGATCACGGAGTGCTCCTGCAGGTTGTGACCTTCACCACCGATGTAGGAAGTCACTTCGAAACCGTTAGTCAGACGAACACGGCATACTTTACGCAGTGCGGAGTTCGGTTTTTTAGGAGTGGTAGTATATACACGAGTACATACACCACGTTTTTGCGGGCATGCTTCCAGCGCAGGCACGTTGCTTTTTGCAACTTTGCGAGCGCGTGGTTTGCGTACCAGCTGGTTAACTGTTGCCATTAAATAGCTCCTGGTTTTAGCTTTTGCTTCGTAAACACGTAATAAAACGACCTCATACAATATGAGGACGCCGAATTTTAGGGCGGTGTCGAAAAGGTGTCAAGAAATATACAACGATCACACAATCACCAGGCCATCTGGCTGGCGTGCTTAACCGTAAGTCTGACGAAGTCAGTATAGTCAACCCTGACGACACTGTCTGAAATTTGACCACCCAAACCCCGAGCGTCAATGTCTTCTTTCAGTGCATATACCGTTATGGGGGTGTTTTGCAGGCTTTCAAGGAAGCGACAGCCTTCGACTGCGGCGGTAACGCCATCCTGGAGCAACAAAAGTTCATCCCCTTCTGCAAGCAAGCGCAGGATTGCAGAGAAATCAGAGTGCCACGCGGAGCGGTGTAAAGTATGCAGCATGAAAACCTCAGAATCTCAGGATGACATCGTAGTTGCCCAGTTCACGACGCAACGCGTCTGGTTCCAGCGGCGTCGTCTCAACGACAAAACTGGCCCCGTCTTCGAGTCCACGCTCGCGCAGCGAGGCGGCGCATAACCAGCACTGTTCGATATCGTACAATCCCAGCAGTTTGAAGGTCGCAATATAGTCGCGGGCCAGAATCACATTCGGCTTTTGTCCCTGCAGGATTTGAAAGACGCCATCACCTATAAAGAAGACGCCGATCTCTTCAGTTAACGCCGACGTCGCCAACAGCGCGTCCAGCCCTTCACGGCCAGAAGCACTACCGTGCGGCACGGTGGAAAAGACAAAGGCAATACGTTTCATCAAAACTGTACCACGCGATCGCAGGTCAATGAGGCTTGTGCCAACGCGCCCAGTCCGCTGAGGGTAAAACCCGGCTGCAGATTGGCGGACGCCAGTCCCAGTCGGCCCGCTTCTGTTTCATCTACCACACCGCGGCGCAGCGCCGCCGCCACACAAATGTTCAGCTCAACGCCATGCTGTGTATTCATTTGTTGCCAGGCCCGGACCAGATCAAATTCATCACTGGCCGGAGAGGTCAACTGGTTGGCGTTATACACCCCTTCCCGATAGAAAAAGACGCTGCTTAACGTATGGCCTTCTTCAAGCAAAGCCTGAGCAAACTGCAATGCGCTGCTCGCCTGCTGGGTACCATACGCTGGACCGGTAACCACAATGGCAAAACGCATTACTTATCTTGCCCCTGAAAGTCGCCGCTCTTGAACTGGCGAATATAGAGGTACACGGTGTGCTTGGAGATGTTCAGACGATCGGCGACCTGATTGATGGCGTCCTTAATATCGAAGATACCCTTCTCATACAGATTCAGGACGATCTGGCGGTTCTTGGCATTATTGGAGACATTACGATCGGCGTTCACCTCTTCAATGGTGAACTCCAGCGTCTGCGTCACCAGATCTTCCACGGAAGAGGCGAAGTTAACAGACGATCCCACTTCCGGGGTCTCCGGGGGAATAAAGGTATTCATGATCTGCGAAAACGGGACATCAAGGTTCATGTTGATGCACAGCAGACCAATCACACGATGCTCGCGATTGCGAATGGCAATCGTCACTGACTTCATCAGAACGCCGCTTTTCGCACGGGTAAAGTAGCATTTGGAGACGCTGCTATCTGCACCGGTCATATCGTGCAGCATCCGCAACGCAAGGTCAGTAATCGGCGAACCGATTTTTCGTCCCGTATGTTCGCCGTTGGCAATGCGAATGGCGGAACATTTTAAATCCTGCAAAGAGTGCAATACGATTTCACAGTGGGAACCAATGAGCATCGCTAACCCGTCCACCACCGCTTCGTAGGATTTCAGAATATCAAAGTCGGTTTGATCGAAAGGACGTTGATCCAGTAAATCAAGCTCACTGGTTTCGTTGGTTAAAAGCGACCTGGACATGAAAAAAAACACTCCTTTTCAGGAGCCTGTCGTTATGTTTTCAGGGCAGGCTCATTAATTTTGTGGATGATTAAATTAATACAGTGGTGGTTCCACTTTCCACTATTAATTATATCCGGCCTGCACAAAAAAAACCGCCGCTCTGTTCGGCGGCGGTTCTCAGTTTTTATTTTTTAGCGGCATCTGCTGCTTTTGCATCAGCTTCAGCTGCTGCTTCTGGCTTGGCATCCGCCTTCGGTGCTGGCTTGATATCCAACAGTTCTACGTCGAATACCAGCGTGGAGTTAGCCGGGATCCCCGGAACGCCGGTTTTACCGTAAGCCAGTTCCGGTGGGATGACCATCTTAATCTTCCCACCTTTCTTAATGTTCTTCAGACCTTCAGTCCAGCCAGGGATCACACCGTCCAGACGGAAAGAGAGCGGTTCGCCACGGGTGTAGGAGTTATCAAACTCTTTACCGTCGATCAGCGTACCTTTGTAGTTCACCACCACCGTGTCGCTATCTTTCGGCGCTTCGCCTGTACCGGCTTTCTCAACTTTGTAGAGCAGGCCAGTCGAAGAGGTCTTCACATCTTTCTCTTTCGCAAACTTGGTGCGGAACTCTTTACCTTTGGCTTCGTTGTCAGCCGCGTCTTTTTCCATCTTCGCCTGGGCGGAAGCTTTCACGCGTGCTTCAAAAGCCTGCAGAGTCTGCTCGATTTCCTGGTCAGACAGTTTGCTCTTATCAGCAAACGCATCCTGCACACCGGCGATCAGCTGGTCTTTGTCCAGTTTGATGCCCAGTTTTTCCTGTTCTTTCAGGGAGTTTTCCATATAGCGACCCAGCGATGCACCCAGTGCGTAAGCCGATTTCTGGTCGTCATTTTTGAACGCAGCTTTGCTGTCAGCAGCGGCGGCGGCCGGTTTTGCGGCGTCCGCTGCGAAGGTGATCGGGGCGTGCAGAGCAACGGCCATCGTGGTCGCCAGCAGAGTGACTTTAAACAGTGATTTCATCCATATCTCCAGGGCCGGGGCATCTCACCCCATGGTTAACTTTACTATGAGAAGCGTACTATAAAGCGTTGTTGAACAAATCAACATACGGACATACCTGATTCTCGCTACTTTTGAGACTCTTTTTGTTTAAATTAGTTTCGACAAGACTGAATCAGGGCTGTGTATTCAGACAAAGTTAAGTAGAATCCGCCGCGACCAGAGACAATCGATGAGGTGAATCATGCAGGACACAACGATGGAAACCCGGCTGGCCGAGCTGGAAAGTCGGCTGGCTTTTCAGGAAATCACCATTGAAGAGCTCAACGTAACGGTAACCGCTCACGAGATGGAAATGGCCAAATTGCGCGATCATCTGCGACTGCTGACGGAAAAGCTCAAAGCGAGCCAGCCTTCCCACATCGCCTCCCAGGCCGAAGAGACGCCACCGCCTCATTATTGAGACGTAAAAAAAGCGGGTTAAACCCGCTTTCTTGTATCCGATAGCACCAACACTTATCGGACAGTCTCATAAATACCCAAAGGATTTCGAGTCACCGCAAGGCGGCAAGCTTGAGCAAGCCCCGAGAGCATAGAAAACTATGTGACCGGGGTTCGAAAGCGCAGCCAACGCTGCGGTGGTTTGAAAGACGACGGGTATTAGTGGCAACCGCAGCCGCCGTTGCCTTTACCGCCGCCACCGCAGCAGCCTTCGCCGCCGTGCTCGTGACCGTGATCATGGCCGTGACCGCCGCAGCAGCCGTCGTGATCGTGGTCATGGTCGTGACCGTGCGCACCGTGAACGTGGCCGTGAGCCAGTTCTTCTTCGGTCGCTTCGCGGATCGCCACAACTTCAACGTTGAATTTCAGATTCTGACCCGCCAGCATGTGGTTGCCGTCAACCACAACGTGGTCGTCTTCCACTTCGGTAATTTCTACCGGTACCGGACCCTGGTCAGTTTCTGCCAGGAAACGCATGCCAACCTGCAGCTCATCAACGCCCATGAAGACGTCTTTAGGAACGCGCTGCACCAGGTTTTCATCATACTGGCCGTAAGCGTCGTTCGCGCCTACCGCAACATCGAATTTGTCGCCAACATCGTGACCTTCCAGCGCTGTTTCCAGGCCAGAGATCAGGGAACCGTGACCATGCAGGTAGTCCAGCGGCGCACTCACCGGAGACTCATCAACCAACACACCGTCTTCTGTACGTACCTGATAGGCCAGGCTGACCACCAGGTCTTTTGCTACTTTCATGATATCTCCTGAGCGTGGGAAAATTGCTGGCGCAGATTGTAGCGGAAATCTGCACCTGTGTACCCTTTAGCTTAAAAAATCTCGGGCCATATCGCTAGTCTGGATGAAAGATCCCAATCACTTGCTCTTCTTTGCGAACGTGATCGCGGACTTCTTTATCCGCTTCCCGCATCTGATGTCCGCACTTAACGCATTCAACAATATCGATATTATTCTCGCGCCACATCGCCAGAGAATCCTGCGCCTGGCAGGAAGGGCATTTCGCCCCTGCAATAAAACGTTTACGAATTGCCATACTTACCCTCTATTCGAATTCATCCCAGCCATCCAGTTGGCGTCGTTCTTGTTGCATCTCGCGCTGGAAAATCTCCTCCAGCTCGCGTCTGGCTTCTCTGGCGCGAGAGATTTGTACCGTATCAGCATGCATCGGGATGAGCTCCCTCAGCATCCGCATATCCAGCCGGCGGAAATGCAGTTGCGCCCGCTGCGCCTGATGGGGATGCATCCCCAACGACACCAGCGTTTTGCGTCCCAGTTCCAGCGCACTGGAAAAGGTCTCACGGGAAAACTGCGTTACCCCTGCCTGTAATAACTCATGCGCTTCAACGCGTCCGCGCGCTCGCGCAAGAATATGCAAATGCGGGAAATGCTGCTGACAGATCGCCACCAGCTTCATCGTATCTTCCGGTTCATTACAGGTAATGACGATAGATTCCGCCGCCTCTGCGCCCGCGGAACGCAGCAGATCCACCTGCGTCGCATCGCCGTAATAGACCTTATAGCCATATTTACGCATCAGGTTCACCGCGCTGATGTCCCGCTCCAGCACGGTAATGCGCATCTTATTCGCCATCAGCAAACGGCCGATAACCTGACCAAAACGGCCAAAGCCCACTACGATGACCTGCGGCTTATCATCCTCAACCCACGGCATTTCATCTTCTTCATCCGGGCCGTTAAGCTGACGGGACAGCCATTTATCGATAAGCTTCATCAGCATCGGCGTGGTCATCATCGACAAGGTGACGGTCACCAACAAAAGCGCCATCTGATCGCCCTGAAACAACCGCTGCGACGACGCGGTTGAGAACAGCACAAAAGCGAACTCTCCGCCCTGGCTCAACACGCCCGCAAACTGCATTCTTTCAGAACTGCGCAGGCCGTACAGTCGCGCCAGCAGATAAAGCACCAACGTTTTGACCGCCACCAGCACCACCACGCTTGCCACAACCCACAGCAGATGGGTATACAGCACGCCCAGATTGAGTGACATCCCGACAGAAATAAAGAAGAGACCCAGCAGCAGTCCTTTAAACGGATCGATCGCGGTTTCCAGCTCATGCCGATATTCGCTTTCCGCTAACAGTACCCCGGCGATAAACGTGCCGAGCGCCATCGACAGCCCCAGCGCATCCATAAACAATGCCGATCCCAGCACCAGCAGCAGCGTGGCGGCGGTAAACACTTCACGCACGCCGGAGGCGGCAATAAACCGGAACACCGGACGCAGCAGATAGCGTCCACCAATCAGCATGCCAGCAAACGCCAGCACCTTCATACCGATCTTCATCCAGTCAAAGTCTTCATCGGCCGAACCGGCTAACAGCGGTACCAGCGCGAGCGCCGGGATCACCGCCAGATCCTGGAACAGCAAAACCGAAAAGCCCAACTGCCCGGATTCGCTGCGATTCATCCCTTTTTCGCGCATCAGTTGTAGTGCCATCGCAGTGGAAGACATTGCCAGGCCTATCCCGCCGACGACCGCCGCAGGCCACGAGAAATCGGTCAATATTAGCAGTCCGGCCAACAGCGCCGCACTCAGCAGAACCTGCGCCGCACCCACGCCAAAGATAGAACGCCGGAGCTGCCAGAGCTTCGACGGGTTCAGCTCCAGCCCAATGATAAACATCAGAAACACGACGCCGAGTTCAGAGAAGTGGAGAATCTCATCCACGTCGCTGATGAACCCCAGCCCCCACGGACCAATAGCAATCCCCGCAAGCAAATAGCCCAATACCGCGCCAATCCCCAACCGTGATGCCAAAGGCACCGCAGCCACCGCCGCGAAGAGAAACAGCACTCCCGCCAGCATTAAATCGGAACCTTCCATCAGCGGCCTCCCACAGGAACGGGATGAGCAAGCCAGTCGCCATACGCTTTTGCATGGCTTTCCAGCTCCTGTGCGCTTTGTCGTCTGGCCCAGTAGATAATAATGGGACTCAACCAGTGCATCCGGCACATCCCTGCCGTCAGTTCGAATGGCCGCAGTACATCGCTCATCGGATAGCGATTCAGCGCGTCATAGCGATAGGCGCTCTCCGGTTCCCCGGTTGTTATCACGCTCCGCCAGTACTTTCCCGCTAACTGATTTCCCCCGGGGCCGCTGGCAAAGCCACGGCTCAAGACGCGATCCAGCCACTCTTTCAGCAACGCCGGACAGCTATAGGTGTACAGCGGATGCTGAAACACGATCACGTCATGCTCACGCAGTAGCGCCTGCTCATGCGGGATATCGATAAAAAAATCAGGATAGTGCGCGTAGAGATCGTGCACCGTAACGTTGCTGAGCTGCGTGGCCGGCTTAAGCAGTACCCGGTTAGCCACCGAGTCCTGAGATTCCGGATGGGCATACAGCAGCAAGACCTTTGCTGGCTGAGACATCATCCCCCTCCCGGTTTATTTCTGTTTTTGTGTATCGTCGTCGTTTTGGGCTACCATTGCGGCCCGGTGCGGAAAATGGCCCACACCTTACATTATCATAATGATAAATTAACATAGTCTGAACATACGGCGCCTTATGATTGTTTTCTCCTCGTTACAAATTCGTCGCGGCGTGCGCGTCTTACTGGACAATGCCACTGCCACCATCAATCCGGGCCAGAAAGTGGGCCTGGTGGGTAAGAACGGCTGCGGGAAATCTACCCTGCTGGCATTGCTGAAAAATGAAATCAGCGCAGATGCTGGCGGTTTTACCTTTCCCGGTAGCTGGCAGCTGGCGTGGGTGAATCAGGAAACACCAGCCCTGCCCCAGCCCGCGCTGGAATATGTCATTGACGGCGACCGCGAATATCGTCAACTGGAAGCCCAGTTGCATGACGCTAACGAACGTAACGACGGACACGCCATTGCCACCGTCCACGGCAAGCTGGATGCCATCGACGCCTGGACCGTACGCTCCCGCGCAGCCAGCCTGTTGCATGGTCTCGGTTTCTCTAATGAACAACTGGAACGTCCAGTCAGCGACTTTTCCGGCGGCTGGCGTATGCGTCTCAACCTGGCTCAGGCGCTGATTTGTCGCTCCGATCTCCTCCTGCTCGATGAACCAACCAACCACCTCGATCTGGATGCGGTTATCTGGCTGGAAAAATGGCTAAAGAGCTATCAGGGCACTCTGATTCTGATCTCTCACGACCGTGATTTCCTCGATCCGGTAGTGGATAAAATCATTCATATCGAACAGCAAACGATGTTCGAGTACACCGGCAACTACAGCGCGTTTGAGATTCAGCGCGCCACACGTCTGGCCCAGCAACAGGCGATGTATGAAAGCCAGCAGGAGCGCGTGGCGCATCTGCAAAGCTATATCGATCGCTTCCGCGCCAAAGCCACGAAAGCAAAACAGGCACAGAGCCGTATTAAGATGCTGGAACGCATGGAGCTGATTGCCCCGGCGCATGTCGATAACCCGTTCCATTTCAGCTTCCGCGCGCCGGAAAGCCTGCCGAATCCGCTCTTGAAGATGGAGAAAGTGAGCGCCGGTTACGGCGAACGCATCATCCTGGACTCCATTAAACTGAACCTGGTGCCAGGATCGCGTATTGGTTTGCTGGGACGTAACGGTGCGGGTAAATCCACGCTCATCAAACTGTTGGCGGGTGAACTCGCGCCGGTGAACGGTGAAATTGGCCTGGCGAAAGGCATTAAGCTCGGGTATTTTGCCCAGCATCAACTTGAGTATTTGCGCGCGGATGAGTCGCCGTTGCAGCATCTGGTGCGGCTGGCGCCACAAGAACTGGAACAGAAACTACGCGATTACCTGGGCGGCTTCGGCTTCCAGGGCGATAAAGTCAGCGAAGAGACGCGTCGTTTCTCCGGCGGTGAAAAAGCGCGACTGGTGCTGGCGCTGATCGTCTGGCAGCGTCCGAACCTGCTGCTGCTCGATGAACCGACTAACCACCTTGATCTCGACATGCGCCAGGCATTAACTGAAGCGCTGATTGAATTTGAAGGCGCGCTGGTGGTCGTATCGCACGACCGCCATTTGCTGCGCTCCACAACCGACGACCTGTATCTGGTGCATGACCGCAAGGTCGAGCCGTTCGATGGCGATCTGGAAGATTATCAGCAGTGGCTGAGCGATGTGCAGAAGCAGGAAAGCCAGTCCGACGAGACGCCAAAAGAGAACATCAACAGCGCGCAAGCGCGTAAAGATCAGAAGCGTCGGGAAGCTGAACTACGGACGCAAACTCAGCCGCTGCGTAAAGAGATCGCCCGTCTGGAAAAAGAGATGGAGAAGCTGAACGCACAGCTGGCGCAGGCAGAAGAGAAGCTGGGTGACAGCGAACTTTACGACCAGAGCCGCAAAGCCGAGCTGACGGAATGTCTGCAACAGCAGGCCAGCGCCAAAGCCGGGCTGGAAGCGTGCGAACTGGCCTGGCTGGACGCCCAGGAACAGCTTGAGCAGATGCTGAGCGAGTAACGGTGATGACACACGTAATCCTTCACGACCCAGAGATGCCAAATGGCAGCAGTGACGAATTTCGCCCGATGCGCGGTATCAGTAACTGCCATCTACAGACCATGTTGCCGCGTTTGATCCGCCGAAAGGTGAATTTCGACGCCCACTGGCAGCGTCTGGAATTGCCCGACGGCGACTTTGTCGATCTGGCATGGAGTGAAGATCCGCATCAGGCGAAGCACAAGCCGCGCCTGGTGGTCTTTCATGGTCTGGAAGGCAGCCTGAACAGTCCGTACGCACATGGCCTGATTGAAGCGGCAAAGAATCGTGGCTGGCTTGGCGTGGTGATGCACTTTCGCGGTTGCAGCGGCGAACCGAATCGCCTGAACCGTATTTATCACTCCGGTGAAACCGAAGACGGAACCTGGTTCTTAGGCTGGTTGCAGCGGGAATTTGGCCACGCGCCGACGGCCGCCGTAGGCTATTCGCTCGGCGGAAATATGTTGGCATGCCTGCTGGCTAAAGAAGGGAAAAACATCCCGCTTGATGCGGCGGTCATTGTCTCGGCTCCCTTTGTACTGGAAGCCTGCAGCTATCATATGGATAAAGGCTTTTCCCGTATTTATCAGCGCTATCTGCTCAACCTGCTGAAAGCTAACGCATCGCGCAAGCTGGCGGCTTATCCGGGCTCGCTGCCGGTGAGCCTGGCGCAGTTGAAGTCCCTGCGCCGGATCCGCGAGTTTGACGATTTGATCACTGCCAAAATTCACGGCTTCGCCGATGCTATCGACTACTATCGTCAGTGCAGTGCCATGCCCTTGCTCAGCGACATCGCCATTCCGACGCTGATCATTCACGCGAAAGACGACCCGTTTATGGATCATCACGTGATCCCCAAAGCAGAAGATTTACCGCCGCAGGTGGAATATCAGTTAACCGAACATGGCGGGCACGTTGGATTTATCGGCGGGACGCTACGTCGGCCAGAAATGTGGCTGGAATCGCGCATCCCTGACTGGCTGACACCGTATCTGGAGGCCTAATCATGCAAATCCCCTGGCAGGACCTTTCCCCCGAGACGCTGGACAATCTGATCGAAAGCTTTGTGTTGCGCGAAGGTACCGATTATGGTGAACATGAACGTACCCTTGAACAAAAAGTCGCCGACGTCAAACGCCAGTTACAGTGTGGCGAAGCGGTGCTGGTGTGGTCTGAGTTGCACGAAACCGTCAATATCATGCCGCGCAAGCAATTTCGCGAATAACCCGCACGCTATCGGCCGACTATAATAAAAAATCAATTTATTGATGGAGTTAACATGTCTGCCAAACATCCGGTGATTGCGGTAACAGGATCCAGCGGCGCGGGGACCACCACCACCAGCCTCGCGTTCCGTAAAATTTTTGCGCAGCTCAACCTGCGCGCAGCCGAGGTGGAAGGCGACAGTTTTCACCGCTATACCCGTCCGGAAATGGATATGGCGATCCGCAAAGCACGCGACGCCGGACGCCACATCAGCTATTTTGGCCCCGACGCCAATGACTTCGGTCTACTGGAGCAGACGTTTATCGAGTACGGTCAGACGGGCAAAGGCCAGTCGCGTAAATATCTGCATACCTATGATGAAGCCGTGCCATGGAATCAGGTACCGGGGACGTTTACCCCGTGGCAACCCCTGCCGGAACCCACTGACGTATTGTTCTATGAAGGCCTGCACGGCGGCGTCGTCACGCCCCAGCATGAGGTCGCAAGACATGTTGATCTCCTGGTCGGCGTGGTTCCCATCGTTAACCTGGAGTGGATCCAGAAGCTTATCCGCGACACCAGCGAACGAGGCCATTCTCGTGAGGCGGTGATGGATTCGGTGGTGCGTTCGATGGACGACTATATCAACTACATCACGCCGCAGTTCTCCCGTACCCACATTAACTTCCAGCGCGTTCCCACCGTGGACACCTCGAACCCATTCGCGGCCAAAGGCATTCCGTCACTGGATGAGAGCTTTGTCGTGATTCATTTCCGTAATCTGGAAGGAATCGATTTCCCCTGGTTGCTGGCGATGCTGCAGGGGTCATTCATTTCCCACATCAATACATTGGTGGTACCTGGTGGCAAAATGGGGCTGGCAATGGAACTCATCATGTTGCCACTGGTGCAGCGACTGATGGAAGGCAAGAAGATCGAATAAACGATGGGAAGTGCGCGATGGCGCTACGCTTATCGGGCCTACAAATCAGGGATCTGTAGGCCGGACCAGGTGCTAGCCGCCATCCGGCGATAGGAAAAATTACGCCGCAATCACTTCATACGAATGGGTAATGTTGACCGCTTTTCCCAGCATCAGCGCCACAGAGCAGTACTTCTCCGCTGACAGGTCGACCGCACGCGAAACGGCGGCATCTTTCAGATCGTTACCGGTGACAATAAAGTGCAGATTGATGTGGGTGAACAGGCGTGGCGCCTCTTCGCGACGTTCTGACGTCAGTTTCACTTCGCAGTTCGTCACATCCTGACGGCCTTTTTGCAGGATAGAAACCACGTCAATAGCGCTGCAACCGCCCGCTGCCATCAACACCATCTCCATCGGGCTCGGCGCTTTATCACCAGAGTTACCGTCCATCAAAATCTGGTGTCCGGAAGCCGACTCACCAAGGAAGGTTAACCCCTCAACCCATTTAACACGCGCTTGCATATTTTTTAACTCCAGTGCGTCAATTTTCCTGACAGATTACGCGTACATAACAATTCTCGCAACGGAAGGCGACCTCCGTCATGCTGAAGCGAGACACCAGGAGACACACGGCTAAAGCTATGCTAAAACAGTCAGGATGCTACAGTAATACATTGATGTACTGCATGTATGCAGAGGACTTCACATTAAAGGCTGCAGTGAGTTTTTGACAGCCTCTTCCCAGGACGCGGGAAGCACATTTTTGCAACCCCAGAGACAGCGGCATTTTTTGGCTCTGGAGACAGCTTATAACAGAGGATAATCGCGCATGGTGCTTGGCAAACCGCAAACAGACCCGACACTTGAATGGTTCTTGTCTCATTGCCACATTCATAAGTACCCGTCCAAGAGCACGCTGATTCACCAGGGTGAAAAAGCAGAAACGTTGTACTACATCGTTAAGGGCTCAGTGGCAGTGTTGATTAAGGATGAGGAAGGGAAAGAAATGATCCTTTCTTATCTGAATCAGGGTGATTTTATTGGCGAACTGGGCCTGTTTGAAGAAGGCCAGGAACGTAGCGCATGGGTTCGGGCGAAAACAGCGTGTGAAGTGGCTGAAATTTCTTACAAGAAATTCCGTCAGTTGATCCAGGTGAACCCGGATATTCTGATGCGCCTCTCTTCCCAAATGGCTCGCCGTCTGCAAGTCACTTCAGAGAAAGTCGGTAACCTGGCCTTCCTCGACGTGACCGGTCGTATCGCCCAGACTTTGCTGAATCTGGCGAAACAACCTGATGCGATGACTCACCCGGACGGCATGCAGATCAAAATCACTCGCCAGGAGATTGGCCAGATCGTTGGCTGCTCTCGCGAAACCGTTGGTCGTATTCTGAAGATGCTGGAAGATCAGAACCTGATCTCCGCTCACGGTAAAACGATCGTCGTTTACGGCACTCGTTAATCTCATCGGAAATGACGCGCTACCCGCTAGCGCGTCATTTTTGTTTTGCCAATGTGGCGCAGACTGATTTATCACCCAGAAATCAATTATGCACTACGTCAAACGCTGGTGCTCTGTTTGCCCGTGGCCGTCGGCCTGATCATCGGGCAGTTACATCTGGGCCTGCTCTTCTCTCTCGTTCCCGCCTGCTGCAACATTGCCGGGCTTGATACTCCGCACAAACGCTTTTTCAAACGTCTGATCATCGGTGCGTCGCTGTTTGCCGGCTGTAGCCTGATCATGCAGCTACTGCTGGCGCAGGCGGTGCCGTTACCCCTGATCCTGACCGGCCTGACGCTCACGCTCGGCGTCACCGCTGAATTGAGCTCCCTTCACGCGCGTTTGCTTCCGGCCTCGCTGATCGCGGCGATTTTCACACTGAGCCTCGCGGGAAATATGCCGGTCTGGGAGCCGCTGCTGATCTACGCGCTGGGCACGCTGTGGTATGGCTTGTTTAACTGGTTCTGGTTTTGGCTCTGGCGCGAACAGCCGCTGCGCGAGTCGCTGAGCCTGCTGTACCGGGAACTGGCGGATTACTGCGAAGCGAAATACAGCATGCTGACCCAGCATACCGACCCGGAAAAAGCCCTGCCGCCGCTGCTGGTGCGCCAGCAGAAAGCCGTCGACCTCATCACCCAGTGCTATCAGCAGATGCACATGCTGTCGGCGCATCACAATAATGACTATAAGCGGATGCTGCGCGCCTTTCAGGAAGCGCTGGATCTGCAGGAACATATCTCCGTCAGTTTGCATCAGCCGGAAGAAGTGCAAAAGCTGGTCGAGCGCAGTCACGCGGAACAGGTGATACGCTGGACGGCGCAAACGGTCGCCGCTCGCCTGCGCGTACTGGCGGATGACATTCTGTATCACCGGCTGCCGACGCGGTTCACCATGCAAAAGCAAATTGGCGCGCTGGAAAAAATTGCTCATCAGCATCCGGATAACCCCGTCGGGCAGTTCTGTTACTGGCACTTCAGCCGTATCGCCCGCGTACTGCGCACCCAGCGCCCATTGTACGCCCGCGATCTGATGGCCGATAAGCAGCGTCGGCTACCGCTGCTGCCGGCGTTGAAAAACTACCTCTCGCTGAAATCTCCGGCGCTCCGCAGCGCCGGGCGGATCAGCGTCATGCTCAGCATCGCCAGTCTGATGGGAACCGCGTTGCATCTGCCGAAACCTTACTGGATCCTGATGACGGTGCTGTTTGTGACGCAAAACGGTTACGGCGCCACCCGCGTGCGTATTCTGCACCGTTCGGCGGGAACGCTGGTGGGGCTGATTATCGCAGGCGTAACACTGCACTTTCATATTCCTGAAGGATATACGCTGGCGCTGATGCTGGTGATCACCCTGGTCAGCTATCTGACCATCCGCAAAAACTACGGCTGGGCGACCGTGGGATTTACCGTCACGGCGGTGTACACCCTGCAACTCCTGACGCTGGACGGCGAACAGTTCATCATTCCGCGATTTGTCGACACGGTGATAGGCTGCCTGATTGCGTTTGGCGGCACCGTTTGGTTATGGCCACAATGGCAGAGCGGACTGTTGCGTAAAAACGCACATGATGCACTGGAGGCCGATCAGGAAGCGATTCGTCTGATTCTGAGTGACGATCCGCAGGCCACACCGCTGGCTTATCAGCGTATGCGCGTCAATCAGGCGCACAACACGCTGTTTAACTCACTGAATCAGGCGATGCAGGAGCCAGGCTTTAACACGCACTACCTGGCGGACATGAAGCTGTGGGTGACGCACAGTCAGTTTATCGTCGAACATATCAATGCCATGACCACGCTGGCGCGTGAGCATACGATGCTGACGCCGGAACTGGCGCAGCGATATCTGCAATCGTGCGAAATTGCCATCCAACGCTGTCAGCAGCGGCTGGAGTACGACGGGCCGGGCAGTTCGGGGGATGTGAATATTCTGGAAGCGCCTGAAGCGCTCACCCACGGCCCCTTAAGCACGCTGGAACAGCATCTGCAACGCGTGCTGGGGCACCTGAACACAATGCACACTATCTCGTCTGTCGCATGGCGTCAGCGGCCGCACCATGGGATCTGGCTCAGCCGCCGGTTACGGGATATGCGGGGTTAACACGGATTGCCGGATACGCGCGTTATCAGCACCAGGCCTGATAAACGCCGCGCCGTCAGGCACACCGTTAACCGATAACCTTCGCGACAGCCTGTGCAAAACGCTGCATCCCTTCGTCGATATCCGCCTCTTCCACCACCAGCGATGGGGCAAAGCGCATCACATCAGGACCGGCATTCAACACCATCACACCCGCGTCGGCTGCCGCATAGAGGAAATCACGCGCGCGTCCTTTGTATTGTGATTTCAGCTCGGCCCCAATCAACAGCCCCATACCGCGAATATCGCTGAACACGTGGTACTGCTCATCAATCTGCTGCAGATGTTGAACGAATCTCTGGCGTTTTGCACTCACGCCTCCCAGAACCTCTGGCGTGTTGATGATGTCGAACGCGGCTTCCGCCACCGCGCAGGCCAGCGGGTTACCGCCGTAGGTCGAACCATGAGAGCCGACATGAAACGCCGAGGCGATTTCCTGCGTCGTCAATACCGCGCTGACCGGGAAGCCACCGCCCAGCGCTTTCGCGCTGGTGAGGATATCCGGCGTCACGCCATAGTGCATATAGGCAAACAGATTGCCGGTACGCCCCATGCCGCTTTGTACTTCATCAAACACCAGCAATGCCTGGTGCTCGTCGCAGAGCTCGCGCAGCCCTTGCAGGAACTCCGGCGTCGCGGCCAGAACGCCACCTTCTCCCTGTACCGGCTCAACCACCACCGCGCAGGTATGGTCATCCATCACCGCTTTCACCGCATGGAGATCGTTAAACGGTACATGGATGATATCCGCCGGTTTCGGCCCAAAGCCATCGGAATACTTCGGCTGACCACCCACCGTGACGGTAAACAACGAGCGACCGTGGAACGCGTTATGAAAGGCAATGATTTTGGTTTTGAACGGGCTATGGCGCACGCAGGCGTAATGACGCGCCAGCTTGAACGCCGTTTCGTTGGCTTCTGTTCCCGAGTTCATAAACAGCACGCGCTCAGCAAAGGTGGCATCGATTATTTTTCGTCCCAGACGCAGCGCGGGTTCGTTGGTGAAGACGTTACTGGTATGCCAGAGCGTTTCGCCCTGCGCTTTTAACGCATCGACCAGTACAGGATGGCAATGCCCCAGCGCGGTCACCGCAATTCCGCCCGCGAAATCAACATAGTCTTTGCCCTGCTGATCCCAGACCCGGCTGCCTTTGCCTTTTACCGGAATAAATTCCGCCGGTGCATAAATCGGCAGAATGACTTCATCGAAAGTTGCCCGGGTTACTGCCGTTTGTTCAGTTGCCATCTCATGCCCATCCAATTATGCAAAAATGAATGTGAAAATATAATCACAAAATATGCATAAAAAATCACAGGATAGCAACCACAAATCACCGATTGAGGAAATTTGCCAGCAATTGATGTCCCTGCTCGCTGAGAATACTTTCCGGGTGGAACTGCACCCCTTCCAGATCCCACATCGTATGGCGAATCCCCATAATTTCCTGTGTTTCGCTCCAGGCGGTCACTTCAAAGCAGTCTGGCAGTGTGGTGGGGTCGATGACGAGCGAGTGATAGCGGGTGACGGTAAGCGGGTTAGTTAACCCCTGAAACACGCCCTGTCCCGTATGGTGGATGGGCGACGTTTTTCCGTGCATCACTTTTTCGGCGCGTACGATCGTTGCGCCAAAAGCCTGCGCCATCGCCTGATGCCCCAGGCAGACGCCCAGTATCGGCAAACGTCCGGCATAGTGGCGAATCGCCTCCAGCGAAATTCCGGCATCATCCGGGGTGCAGGGACCGGGCGAAATGACGATTTTTTGCGGCTGTAGCGCATCGATCTGCGACAGCGTCAATTCATCATTGCGCTTAACCTGCACGTCAGCGCCCAGCTCACAAAAATACTGGTAGAGGTTCCAGGTGAAAGAATCGTAGTTATCGATAAGCAGGATCATGGCGGCTCCGGTCGAGGAAAACCGCGCTATTCTACTCAGTTTCCTCGGCTTCGCTTACCCCTTTACGAAATATCGCCTGCAATGCGCTAAGGTCGCCCATCGCCCCTTCCTGATTCGCCCGACGCCACTCCGCCACCGGCACATCTGCCCAGTGAAGAAGATAACCCGCATGAATAGCCAGCTGCTCGAAGAAAATCCGCTGCGCCATGCCGCTGCCAAGACGAAACGGATGTAGTACGTTGATCTCACAGTAATAATGGGCAAGGCGACTGACGAACTTCTCTTTCGGCAGCCCCATCAGGTAGCCCTCTTCTTCCAGATCCTGCATCAGGGCATTTCCCTCTTTTTCGATGTACGCGAAATGGCAGAAACGGGTATCACCCTGATAGATATCCACTTCACGCAGATGACCCGCCCAGTCAAAGACGTCCTGGTAAAGCTGCCGATGAATCGCGCACAGATGAGGCAAGCCGCGCTTCGCCGGGCCCAGTTCGATAGTCGCCGCTCGTAGTGCAGTCAGTTCATAAGCGGCCTGTTCCAGACGTGCAACCTGGTGGATCCCCAGACGGTTACGCATCACATTCAGTCCGGGGTAAAGATACGGATCGCGGTCGTCGCCGATTTTATCGCTCATAGTGCCTCCGGAGTTCTTCCAGACGCGCCAGCGCCTCTGCGGCATTAAGCGTGACTAACGGACTTTCGACGCCCTCAAGACGGCGGCTGGCCTGGAAATTCACGTTGCGCTGCTGTTCCCAGAGCCGGGATTTTTGCCTGTCGGTGAGTTTTTTCACTTTACACCTCCCTGATTGATCCGTGTTTGCCACAAGTATAAGCAGCAAAACGCGGTTACGCAGGGAAGATAAAGCAACGCGGGCCTGCAATGCCCGCGCGGGGAAGGATTACGGCAGAACTTTTGCGGAGAGGATAACCACTGGTTTTGACGGCACATTCTGGTAAGGGCCGACATCATGGGTCGGCACCTGGGAAATCTTATCGGCCACCTCCATCCCTTTCACAACTTTACCAAATACGGCATAGCCGAAATCACGCTGGCCGTGATCGAGGAAGGCATTATCGGCCACGTTGATAAAGAACTGGCTGGTCGCGCTGTCTTTATCAGCAGTACGCGCCATCGCGATGGTGCCGCGCGTGTTACGCAAGCCATTATCGGCTTCGTTTTTAATCGGGGGATTAGGTTTCTTCTGCTGCATCTGCTCGGTGAAGCCACCGCCCTGGACCATAAAGCCGGGAATTACACGGTGAAACGTGGTGTTGTTATAGAAACCATTGTTCACATAATCGACAAAGTTTTGCACTGAAACAGGCGCTTTCTGGCTATTCAGTTCCAGTTCAATATTACCTGCAGAGGTCGTCAGCAAAACGTGCGGATCCCCTTTTGCTGCCAGCACTGCGGGAGAGAGAGCAGAAAGGGCGAAAACAGCTGCAACAGCCGCCAGGGTCGATTTGAGCATGAGATTTCCTTTAGGAGAGCGGTAACAAAAGCCAGTGGTTTGATTCTAAAGAGCCTTCAGGGACAAGGCCATCCCTTTACCTAATTTTACGTACCTGAAACATATGTAACTTCATCAAAGCATTAATTATTGTGACTTACATCACCTTTAAAAATGTAACAGATCCTGTAATTTCCGATAAAAGTTTAAATGAATCACTAAAAAGCCTAAAATCCGCCCGTTCCCGGCGCCGTCAATGCGCTTTACTTCCATTTACAGGCCAGTCATGACTAACAGCAATCGTATCAAGCTCACATGGATTAGCTTTCTCTCCTACGCCCTCACCGGTGCGTTGGTTATTGTCACCGGGATGGTGATGGGAAACATCGCAGAGTATTTCCAGCTGCCAGTTTCCAGTATGAGTAACACTTTCACCTTCCTGAACGCCGGTATCTTGATCTCCATTTTCCTTAATGCCTGGCTGATGGAAATTGTTCCGCTAAAAACGCAACTGCGCTTTGGCTTTATCCTGATGGTACTGGCCGTTGCCGGTCTGATGTTCAGCCACAGTCTGGCTTTATTCTCTGCCGCAATGTTTGTGCTGGGGTTGGTCAGCGGGATCACCATGTCCATTGGTACGTTCCTGATTACGCAGATGTATGAAGGCCGTCAGCGCGGCTCCCGTCTGCTGTTTACCGACTCCTTCTTCAGCATGGCTGGGATGGTTTTCCCGATGGTCGCCGCGTTCCTGTTGGCGCGCAGCATCGAATGGTACTGGGTGTACGCCTGCATCGGTCTGGTCTATGTCGCTATTTTTCTTCTGACCTTTGGTTGTGAATTCCCGCCGCTGGGCAAACACGCGCCGCAAAGCGATACACCCGTCGTGAAAGAGAAATGGAGCATCGGCGTCCTGTTTCTGTCTGTCGCTGCGCTGTGTTACATCCTCGGTCAGTTGGGCTTTATCTCCTGGGTACCCGAGTACGCGAAAGGGCTGGGGATGAGCCTGAACGATGCCGGTACGCTGGTCAGCAACTTCTGGATGTCATACATGTTTGGGATGTGGGCATTCAGCTTCATTCTGCGTTTCTTTGATTTGCAGCGCATTTTGACCGTACTGGCGGCACTGGCCACCGTGCTGATGTACCTGTTCATCACCGGGACGCCTGAACATATGCCGTGGTTTATTCTGGCTCTCGGCTTTTTCTCCAGCGCCATCTATACCACTATCATCACTCTGGGTTCGCAGCAGACCCGCGTAGCCTCGCCAAAACTGGTTAACTTCGTCCTGACCTGCGGCACCATCGGCACCATGCTGACGTTTGTCGTCACCGGTCCTATCGTGGCGCACAGCGGTCCTCAGGCGGCCTTGCTCACCGCGAATGGCCTGTACGCTATCGTCTTCGTGATGTGCTTTATCCTCGGTTTTGTGACCCGTCATCGCCAGCATGAGGCCCCGACAGCACAATAACGTGATTTGCCGGATGGCGATCCTCTTTATAGGCCGGATAAAACGCTACCGCCATCCGGCCTTTTCTCGTTTCTCTTCCCTTCCTCGAAGGATGTAAGGCAGCCAATCTTTAGTGGTAGCCCTCTTCTGCTAAAAACCCCTCATTTTGTACGTTATTTGTACAATCGCGAAAAGTCTGATATTTCCACAACTTAAGAAAATGCTGTCAAATCAGCAATATACTCCTTAAGAGGTATATAAAGGTGAATTTGATTTGCATCAATAAGTGGGGGTGCTGAATCGTTAAGGTAGGCAGTAATAGAAAAGAAATCGAGGCAAAAATGAGCAAAGTCAGACTCG
Source organism: Citrobacter sp. (assembly GCF_050252275.1). NCBI lineage: Bacteria > Pseudomonadati > Pseudomonadota > Gammaproteobacteria > Enterobacterales > Enterobacteriaceae > Citrobacter > Citrobacter sp. The sequence goes on from NZ_JBFWLF010000023.1 coordinate 23,452, forward strand.
CTATTATCGGTAATGGTATGGTCGGCCATCGCTTTATTGAGGACCTTCTTGATAAATCCGACGCTGCCAATTTTGATATTACTGTTTTCTGCGAAGAACCCCGCAAGGCATACGACCGTGTGCACCTGTCATCCTACTTCTCACACCACACCGCCGAAGAACTGTCTCTGGTTCGCGAAGGATTTTACGAGAAGCACGGCGTTAACGTGCTGGTCGGCGAACGTGCGATTACCATCAACCGCCAGGAAAAAGTGATTCACTCCAGTGCGGGCCGTACGGTTTACTACGACAAGCTGATTATGGCGACCGGTTCTTATCCGTGGATCCCGCCGATTAAAGGTTCCGAAACCCAGGACTGCTTCGTTTATCGTACCATTGAAGACCTCAACGCGATTGAATCCTGTGCTCGTCGCAGCAAGCGTGGTGCGGTCGTCGGCGGCGGTCTGTTAGGTCTGGAAGCGGCAGGCGCGCTGAAAAACCTCGGCGTGGAAACTCACGTGATTGAATTCGCCCCGATGCTGATGGCTGAGCAGCTTGACCCTATGGGCGGCGAACAGTTGCGTCGCAAGATTGAAAGCATGGGCGTGCGCGTGCACACCAGCAAAAACACCCAGGAGATCGTCCAGCAAGGCACTGAAGCCCGTAAAACGATGCGTTTTGCCGACGGTAGCGAGCTGGAAGTGGACTTCATCGTCTTCTCGACCGGTATTCGCCCACGCGACAAACTGGCGACCCAGTGTGGTCTGGAGGTTGCGCCACGCGGCGGGATCGTGATCAACGATGCCTGCCAGACGTCCGACCCGGATATCTACGCCATCGGTGAATGTGCCAGTTGGAACAACCGGGTATACGGTCTGGTCGCGCCGGGCTACAAAATGGCGCAGGTCGCCGTTGACCATATTCTCGATAACGAAAACGCCTTCGAAGGCGCAGATTTAAGCGCCAAGCTGAAACTGCTGGGCGTTGACGTAGGCGGTATTGGCGACGCACATGGCCGCACGCCGGGTGCCCGTAGTTACGTTTACCTCGACGAAAGCAAAGAAGTCTACAAACGCCTTATCGTAAGCCAGGATAACAAAACCCTGCTCGGCGCTGTGCTGGTGGGAGATACCAGCGATTACGGCAACCTGCTGCAACTGGTACTGAATGCCATCGAACTGCCGGAAAATCCGGACTCGCTGATCCTGCCGGCCCATGCAGGCAGTGGTAAACCGTCTATTGGCGTGGATAAACTGCCGGACAGCGCGCAGATTTGCTCCTGTTTCGACGTCACCAAAGGGATGCTGGTCGCCGCCATCAACAAAGGCTGCCACACCGTTGCCGCGCTGAAAGCCGAAACCAAAGCCGGTACCGGCTGCGGCGGCTGTATCCCACTGGTTACCCAGGTGCTGAACGCCGAACTGGCGAAACAGGGTATCGAAGTGAACAACAACCTGTGCGAGCACTTTGCTTACTCGCGCCAGGAACTGTTCCACCTGATTCGAGTGGAAGGCATCAAAACCTTCGAGGAACTGCTGGCAAAACACGGTAAAGGTTATGGCTGCGAAGTGTGTAAACCGACCGTGGGATCTTTGCTGGCCTCCTGCTGGAATGAGTACATCCTGAAACCGCAACACACCCCGCTGCAGGATACCAACGACAACTTCCTGGCGAACATCCAGAAAGACGGGACCTACTCCGTGATCCCACGCTCTGCCGGCGGTGAAATCACACCGGAAGGTCTGGTTGCCGTAGGTCGTATCGCCCGTGAATTTAATCTGTACACCAAAATCACCGGTTCTCAGCGTATCGGCCTGTTCGGCGCGCAAAAAGACGACCTGCCGGAAATCTGGCGCCAACTGATTGAAGCTGGCTTCGAAACCGGCCATGCCTACGCCAAAGCGCTGCGCATGGCGAAAACCTGTGTGGGCAGCACCTGGTGCCGTTATGGCGTGGGTGACAGCGTGGGTTTCGGCGTTGAGCTGGAAAACCGCTACAAAGGCATTCGCACCCCGCACAAGATGAAGTTCGGCGTTT
>NZ_JBFWLF010000024.1:0-25300 GCF_050252275.1 Citrobacter sp.
GAGCTGCGTCGTCTTTAGCAGCCTGAACGTCAGAACGCATTGCGTTCACGTCGTTGCTCAGCTGGTCAACTTTAGCGTTCAGAGTCTGAACGTCAGAAGACAGCTGATCGATTTTAGCATTGCTGGAGCAACCAGCCAGCAGAGTAGAACCCAGGATTACCGCGCCCAGTACCAGTTTAGTACGATTCATTATTAATACCCTCTAGATTGAGTTAATCTCCATGTAGCGTTACAAGTATTACACAAACTTTTTTATGTTGAGAATATTTTTTTGATGAGAAGACGCTTATTTTTGATCGTTCGCTCAAAGAAGCATCGAAATGCGCAAAAACGGCTAAAAAACCGTGTGAAAACAGGCTGCTTCCATCGGATTCGTCTTAGATAATCTGTAATTAGATAGCTCAATCCGATTTGCTTTTTTATTAATAGTGGCTATTGGAAAAATAAAAAAAGCGCCGCGAGGGCGCTTTTTAATCGAATTAATTCACTCGAGAATTATTACAGTACGTGAACAGATGCCGTGTTAGTCGTGCCGCTCGGTACCAGAGCACCAGAAACCATCACCACAACGTCACCTTTCTGAGCCAGACCGCTCTGCTGAGCAACCTCTTTACCCAGACGATAGAAATCATCAGTAGACGCGATTTCTTTCACCAGATGGGCCACAACGCCTTTGCTCAGCACCAGCTGACGGGCAGTCACTTCGTTGGTGGTCAGCGCCAGAATGGTGGCGTCCGGGAAGTATTTACGCACTGCGCGAGCGGATTTACCGCCCTGAGTGGCCACCACGATCAGCGGTGCTTCCAGTTTTTCCGCGGTTTCCACCGCGCCACGGCAGACGGCTTCAGTGATGCGCAATTTGCGGCTGTCATTGTTGAAGTCCAGACGGCTGGTCATCACACGGTCGGTACGCTCACAGATGGTCGCCATGATGGTGACCGCTTCCAGCGGGTATTTACCTTTTGCGGATTCGCCTGACAGCATCACCGCATCGGTGCCGTCGAGGATGGCGTTCGCTACGTCGCCTGCTTCAGCGCGAGTCGGACGCGGGTTTTTGATCATGGAATCCAGCATCTGGGTCGCAGTGATAACCACTTTACGCGCACGGATACATTTTTCGATCATCATCTTCTGCGCGAAGATCACTTCTTCAACCGGGATTTCAACGCCCAGGTCGCCACGGGCAACCATGATACCGTCAGACGCTTCGAGGATTTCGTCGAAGTTGTTCAGGCCTTCCTGGTTTTCTTTTTTGGAGATGATCTGGATCTTCTCGCCGCCGTGCGCTTTCAGGTGCTCACGGATTTCAACCACGTCAGAACGCTTACGGATAAAAGAGGCCGCAACAAAGTCAACGCCTTGTTCGCAACCAAAGATCAGGTCCTGTTTGTCTTTTTCTGCCAGCGCCGGCAGGGCGATAGAAACGCCTGGCAGGTTAACGCCTTTGTTTTCGCCGAGGTCGCCGTTGTTCAGCACTTTACAGATGACTTTGTTGCCTTCGATCGCGGTAACTTCCATACCGATCAGACCATCGTCGACCAGTACGGTATTACCCACGGACAGATCGGAGGTGAAACCTTCGTAGGTCACGGCAACGATTTCGTTATTCCCCACCACAGATTTATCGGTGGTGAAGGTAAAGGTCTGACCCGCTTTCAGGGAAACGTCGTTACCGCCTTCCAGCTTGATGGTACGGATTTCCGGACCTTTCGTGTCGAGCAGGATGGCCGCTTTCTTGCCGGTTTTGCTCATCACGTTGCGCAGGTTCTGGATACGCTGACCGTGTTCTGCATAGTCACCGTGAGAGAAGTTCAGACGCATGACGTTCATGCCCGCGTCCAGCATTTTGGTTAACATCTCTTCAGATTCGGTTTTCGGACCGATGGTGCAAACAATTTTCGTCTTTTTCATGACAGTCTTAGTCTTTAAGTTGAGAAGGATATGGAAAGCCGGCTTCCGGAACGCACTGACTGGAAGCTAAACCTGTATTACGAAAGTTGTGATGCCTCGCACTAAGGATAGGTGACATCGATAGAGCGTGCAGAGGAATGTGTGCTCGTCGTTCAGCCCGACAAAAAGGGACGTTTTGTAGTCTCTGAGTATGACAGGTCAATGTGCTGAAACCATTCAAGTGACAATTGTCACGCATTATACGCTGAAACAGACACAAAAGGAAAATGGAAACGGTGTTTCAGAATACATCCAGGCAGTTACACAACAAATTGTTATTAAACAAGTCGTGTCTGCCAATTGCGCAAACGCAAAAACCAGGCTGTGTTGCGCAACTCGACATATTCCTTCGAGTTATAACAAATGACTTTTAAATCATTTCAAATCTAAATTACCCTGATTACACTCGTTTGGACATCCATACTGCTAAATAGCCGAAAGCGCTGGCAGGATAACAATAAGCAGCCGCGGATACCCAAACGACATGATTGTCCTGAAAAATATTTCGAAAGTGTTCACGCCAGGCCGGCTATCCATTACTGCGGTTGATAATGTCAATTTGACCGTGGAGCAGGGACAGATTTACGGAATTATTGGCTACAGCGGTGCCGGGAAAAGCACCCTGATTCGTCTGCTCAACGGGCTGGAAAAACCAACCGCGGGCAGCGTGACCATCAACGGTCATGATATTTCTGCCGCTCGCGGCGAATCGCTGCGCCAGGCGCGCCTGAAAATCAGCATGGTCTTCCAGCATTTTAATCTGCTGTGGTCGCGCACCGTGCGCGATAACATCGCCTTTTCTATGCAAATCGCCGGTGCGCCAAAAGCAAAAATTCAGGCTCGCGTGGCGGAACTGATTGAACTGGTAGGGTTGACGGGGCGCGAAAATGCCTTTCCGTCACAGCTGAGCGGCGGGCAAAAGCAGCGCGTGGGGATTGCACGCGCGCTGGCCAATAGCCCGGATGTATTGCTGTGCGATGAAGCCACGTCGGCGCTGGACCCGCAAACAACCGATCAAATTCTTGATCTGCTGCTTGATATCAACCGCCGCTTCCAACTGACGATTGTGTTGATCACCCATGAAATGCACGTGGTGCGCAAAATCTGCGATCGTGTGGCAGTGATGGAGAACGGTCAGGTGGTGGAAGAAGGCGACGTCTTGAGCGTCTTCACGCATCCGCAACAGCCGATTACTCGTCAGTTTGTCCGCCAGGTGGGACAGTATGCTGATGAAGAAGCCTTTAACCCGCAACTGGCGAGCGAACTGGGCGGCACGGTAATTAAATTAACCTTTACCGGGCACAGCACGCATCAGCCGATCGTTGGCGAACTGACCCTGCGCTACGGTCTGCCATTCAATATCCTGCACGGCAAAATGACCCAGACGGCGCATGGCGTGTTCGGCCAGCTGTGGCTGCACGTGGTGGCGTCGGAAGAGCAACTCAATAACATTCTGGACGACCTGCAAAAAAGCGGCATTGACGGTGAGGTGATTCAACATGGCTGAGAATCTGTTTCCCCATCTGAAATGGGATCAACTGTTTGCCGCTACTCAGGAGACGCTGTACATGACCGCGCTCTCCGGGATTGCGACCTTTGTTCTCGGTATCGTCCTCGGACTGGCGCTGTTTCTGACCGCACGCGGTGGGCTGTTCCAGAACCGTGCGCTGTACAGCGGCATTTCGCTGGTGGTGAATATTTTCCGCTCGATCCCGTTCATTATTTTGATCGTCTTACTGATCCCGTTTACCAAAGCGATTGTCGGCACCATTCTTGGCGCGAATGCCGCCTTACCGGCGCTGATTGTCGGTGCCGCGCCATTCTACGCGCGCCTGGTTGAGATCGCCCTGCGCGAAGTGGATAAGGGCGTCATTGAAGCCACACGTTCAATGGGCGCTCGTCTTGGCACCTTAATTTTTCGGGTTTTGTTACCTGAATCGTCACCCGCTCTGGTGTCCGGTATCACCGTGACGCTGATTGCGCTGGTCAGTTACAGCGCGATGGCTGGGGTGATCGGGGCAGGTGGTTTAGGGAATCTGGCTTATCTGGAAGGATTCCAGCGCAACCACAACGACGTCACGCTGGTGGCGACAGTGACCATTCTGGTTATCGTCTTCATTATCCAGTTCTGCGGCGATGTGATCACTTCTCTGTTAGATAAACGCTAATAAAATACGGAAACCATTATCATGAAAAAATCACTGACACTTCTCGCCGCAGCCACCTTAAGTGCCCTGAGCTTCGCCTCCTGGGCGGACACGCTGACCGTGGGCGCGTCTAACGTACCGCATGCCGAAATCCTCGAACAGGCCAAACCGATTCTGGCGAAACAGGGGATCGATCTGGAGATTAAACCGTTCCAGGACTACATCCTGCCGAACACCGCGCTGGCGGGCCGTGAGATTGATGCCAACTACTTCCAGCATATTCCCTATCTGAACAGTGTGCTGAAAGACCATGCCGGGGATAAGACCTACGATTTTGTCAGTGCGGGCGCCATCCACATTGAGCCTATCGGCATCTATTCGAAAAAGGTTAAATCACTGAAGGATCTGCCGGAAGGCGGCAAAATCATCATGCGTGATGCAGTGTCGGAAGAGGGGCGTATTCTGTCTATCTTCGAGAAAGAGGGCGTAATCAAACTGAAGCCGGGCGTGGACAAAGTGACCGCACGCATCAGCGACATCGTGGATAACCCGAAGAAGCTGAAGTTCCTGCCTAACGTGGAAGCCGCGCTGTTGCCGCAAATGTACAACAACGATGAAGGTGATGCGGTGGTGATTAACGCCAACTACGCTATCGACGCTGGTCTGGATCCGGTCCACGACCCGATCGCGGTGGAAAGCGGTGAGAACAACCCGTATGCCAACATCATTACCGTACATCGTGGCGACGAGAAGAAAAAGGATATCGTCGCACTGGTTAACGTCCTGCACTCAAAAGAGATTCAGGAGTGGATCCGCACCAAATACATAGGCGCGGTCATTCCGGTGAATAACTGATCCGTTTTTGCCGGGAGACGGCTTCGCCTTACCCGGCCTACGATGTCCTGTAGGCCGGGTAAAACGCGCGAGCGTTGCCATCCGTGCAAGTGTCAGACCCGCTCAATTCTTGCTGGCAGCCCCTGACGGACCGCGGCGCCGGACACCCAGTCCAGCCAGGTGTTACTGACTTTTCGCGTCGGATCGGCAAATCCCAGGTCATTCAGGTTAATCCCCGATTTCACTTTCGCATCAAAAGGCAGCGGTTCACCGTCCAGCGTGTGTTGCGCGCCGCCCATCTCCCGATGCCCATAGCCGTGCTCGATCGCGATGACCCCAGGCATTACGCCGTGCAGCAAACTAATTTGCGCCTCAACCTGTCCACCCGGCGTGGTGATCCGCACCGTGTCGCCATGGGAAAGCCCGAAACGCTGACCGTCCTGCGGGTTCAACGCCACCAGATTGACCGGCTTAACGTGGTGCAAACGTGGGATTACCGCAGACGCACTGGCCATGGTATTGGACTTAAACGAGATAAGTTTGAACGGCCACTGTGCCAGCGGGAACAGGTCGTCCACCGAACGTCCGTCAGAGAGCCTTGCCGGATACCACGCCGGACAGCCGCTGTAGCGCTCGCCAGTGATAGCATGACGATGAGCGGCAACCTCGGCGTTCCAGATTTGCAGCGGTTTTTCCCACGCGTTGCCGACCTGGTTTTCGGCCCGTCCGCTCTTGTCCGGTGCGAACCGACCGCCACGTGAATAGATAAACGCCACCCGACGGACTTCCTCCGCTTTCAGTGTCTGTTGAATGACGGGCATAATGCGGCGGACGCCTGTGAGTTCAATATCTTCCGTTACCGCTTCGGCGACCGGGGCCTTCCCCATAAACGCGATATTGGCGGCAACGCGCAGATAGTAGTCTTCGGCACGATTGAGCGGATAATGGTTCCCTGCGCTGTCGGATATCGCATTGTCGCCAAACCCCGGTAGATGCAGTTGCTTTGCCACCGCGATGCAGAATGCCTCCATCGAAACCGGCTGACCGTCGGTGGTTGTGGCGGTGGCAGCGGTAACAATCGGCCAGCGAGCGGTGGTGGCTTTACTGGCGACGCCAGCCCACGGCGCGCTGAATCCCCAGCTTTCGAAATTATGCGTGTCCGGTACGATGTAATCCGCAAGGGCCGTTGTTTCGTTCATATACGCGTCGATGGCAATAAACAGCGGCAACCGTGCCGGATCTTTCAGCTTTTCTTCGGCCAGCGCGCGCAAACCGGGTATGCCATACAAGGGATTGGTCATGTTGGAGATCCACGCTTTCAGCGGGTACGGATACCCCTCCAGCGCGGAACTCAGCAACTCAGTCAGTTGACCGGCGACAAACGGATACCACGGTGCTTTGGCCGGGAAGGGGGAACGCCCGGCGGCGACCTTGTCACGGTACTCTTCAGAAGATTCATACGCCGTTTTGCTTCGCGCGATGCTCAGCCCTTTAGGTTTCACTTTTCCCGGAAAACTCGCCATGTTGTAGCGTGGGCCGTCCGTTGCGCCGTTGAATTTTCCGCCGCCGACAAAGACGCCGCCTTCCAGACTGAGGTTGCCGATCAGCGCGTTCAGCATCATCACCGCCCACGCATTATAGAAACCATTTCCCGCCATCATGCCGCCGTGGGTGACGACCGCCGCCTTACGTCCGTGACGGGTAAAGGCATCCGCCAGCGCGATGATGTTGTCCTCAGCCACGCCGCACTGCTGGCTGTACTGCGCGAGCGTCATTTTTTCCGCCGATTCTTTCAGACACTGGAAGCTGCTCTTCACCGTCACGCTACGTCCGTCGGCGAGCGTGACCTGGCGCGTGGCAAACAGCGTGGCGTGCAGGCAATCACTGGCGGGGATCAGCTCGTTGTGTTCATTAACAACCAGTGGATCATTGGCCGCGGAAGGGTCCAGATGGCGACGCGTTAAGTGCTGTCCCGCCAGTCCGGGAAGATCGTCTGAAATCACCAGATGCGTGGCGTTGGTCCAGCTCTTCTCGTCAGCGTGTTGCATGGCCTTTGTGCCGGGCAGCGCCAGATAATCGGCGTTGTAGCGTTGGTTTTCGATAATCCAGCGGATCATTGCCATCGCCAGCGCAGAGTCGCTGCCGGGGATCACGGGTAACCAGTGACCGTGATCGTCAGCTAACACGGTGGTTAACGGCAGCGCCGGGGCGACGACCACATAGCTGAAATCACCGCGCAGGCGTGCGCTGGAAAGCTGTCTGGCCTGGCGTTTAAACGGGTTGCCCGACTGTGCGGGCGAGGTGCCCATAAACAGTGCGAACTCGACGTTATCCCAGTCGGGCTTTACGTGGGTGTTTTTATCGAGATCGCCCATCAGCGCGCCGGAACCTGCGCGATAGGCCAGTCCACAATAGGAGCCATGCGCGCCAAAGTTCTTGCTACCGAAACTGTTGAGAGCAAAGCGGCGTAAAAATGTATCTCGCCCATCGTCGCTGGTATTGGTGACCAGAAGCTGGTTGGATTTAGGACCAAACCCCGGATGTTGCGGATCAATGGGGGTCGACGGGGCATAAATGGCGCGCAGGCCGTCAACGTGACCCTCGCCAAACAGGTCGCCGCCTTCCACCACTTCATTGATCAATTGTTCAAAGCTGATGCGCTGCCATTTACCTTCGCCGCGTTTACCGACGCGTTTCATCGGCTCAAGAATACGCAACGGGCTGTACAGACCTTCCAGTTGCGTCGCGCCCCTGGCGCAGGCCGTCGAGCGAGCATCAAGACCGTTCTCGCCTGCCAGTTGCGCCATCGCCGTGCTGAATGGCACTGACGCGTCAATATGATGCTCATGAGAAAGCGGATGATACGGGTTGCCGGCAATACGTAGCACCCGGTTGGTTTGTTGATCAACGCGTACCCTGACGCCGCACTGTGTCCAGCAACCGAAACATTGGGTCATGGCGATGGTTTGCTGCGTATTCTGCTGCCAGCGCGGGTGCGCGTTGGCTTCCGGGATCAGCGCGTTACCGGTGATGTGGTCGCGGGTGATTTTACCCGAGGTGCCGTTGATCAAGCCGTCAATGGCGCGCTTCGCGACGTCACGATAGCTGAGGGCGAACGTCGCCATACCGCCGACGGCCAGGCCGACTTTGAGCCACTGACGACGGGTTAAATTAGCCATGTTGCAGTCTCCTTGCGAGTCCGTTCACGCTTTCGCGAATAATAATAAGCAGCGCTATCCACAGGCCGAAGGTGCCGAGGATGGCAAGCCAACCGTCGGTTCCGGCGGGCAGGGCGTATGGGTTGAACTGGGCGTTGAATTTCGGCAGCGTCTGCCCCTGAATCAGCAGCGTCCAGCGCATGAGCCAGCATAGCGCCATCGCGCTCAACGCCAGCAGGCTACGCAGGGGCAATGACAGCGGACGACGCAGGGCGATAACGCTAAACAGCAATGAGATCAGCCAGAATGCCAGCCAGCCTGAGGCGTAATGGCGTGCCGATGCGGAGATTGCCATCCACTGGCGGATGGCCATACCGGAAAGCGTATCGCCGCAGACCCAGAAAATAATGACGGCTGCAAGGGCGAGCAGTGTCAGCAGTTGTCCGAGCGCGAGGCGCTTTTGCGTTGGAAAATCATCGCGCAGCCCGACGATTAACAACGCTAAAAAGGTTTGTAGCGCACTCAGGAACATCACCAGCACAAAGGCATAACTGAACCAGACGGGGCGAGCCTGCACCACAGAGACTTCCCGCCCGGTATAGAGCAACAATCCTATCGCGGTCAGCGCGCTGGCACACGCGAACCATTTTGTGACAGCGTAACTTTTACCGGTGAGTTGCCTGTAAACCTGCGCCAGAAACCACAGTCCGAGGAACGCGGTAAACAGCGGCAAAAACAGGGCGCCCCACGGCATCCATGACCACGGCGTAGGGTACGCATAGAAATGCCAGACACGGGCTGTCTGGTGGAGATCGGCGGTTAGCGCCAGCGGTGCGGTGATTGCGCAGGTTAGCGTAATCAGCAGCGTCAGGTTTTCCAGCGCGGGATTATCCTTTTTCCGCCAGTGCAGGACGGCGCCAGACAGCGCCCCGCAGGCGGCAATACCGATGAAAAAGAAATACTGTACTGCCCAGGGAAGCCAACTCACCGCCTGTGGACGGGTCAGCACCTCTTCAATGATTAAGGGTGACATATCAGACCTCCTGCCAGAGTGCGGGTTGTGCGCGGCCCATCAACGGGGAGACAAACGCCTCATCCAGTCCCAGATAGAAGACATGGGGCACGGTGTTGTTTTCCGGTTTCAACACTTTGATGGTGTCATGATGGGTGCGGATTAATTGCGAAATACGGCTTTGCGGATCGCGGATATCGCCGATGATGCGCGCGCCGCCAACACAGGACTCCACGCAGGCGGGGAGAAGTCCGGCCTCTAAACGATGGACGCAAAACGTGCATTTATCGGCGGTCTGCGTTTCATGATTGATAAAACGGGCGTCATAAGGACACGCCTGCACACAGTAGGCACAACCGACGCAGCGGGTGTTATCGACCACGACGATACCGTCTTCGCGTTGAAAGGTGGCCTGCACCGGACAAACCGGTACGCAGGGCGGATTGTCGCAGTGGTTGCACAGACGCGGTAACAGCACATTGGTCACCTCATCCGCCACCTGGACCTGATACTGATTCACATGGGTACGGAACTCGCCCTGCGGCGTCTGGTTTTCAATCGCACAACTGACGGTGCAGGCCTGACAGCCGATGCAGCGGCGCAGATCGACAAGCATCGCGTAACGCTGCTGTGTGGAACCGCCGTGGCGTTCAGGTGAAAAAGAAAATTTCGCCTGCGCCAGTGGAACCAGCGACGCGCCTGCGGTCAGGACGCCCAGTTGCTGGAGAAACTGCCGTTTACTGCTGTCCATTTTTTCTCCCGTCTCAAGGCAACAACGAAACATTTGTCACGCCGTTGGGTTGCGTGTGATGAATAAAGAATGTCGATGATTTACAGTGTAAAAATCGTGGCGGGGGCAGCTCTATTGTGGTTAACCACATACCCGGCGGGTTGTTGAACTAAAACAACATAATCAACGGGGATAAGGGTGTGAGAGGTAAAAAGGTGATGAGGCTGACGCTGCTGGCGTCGGCCTTAATGTTCAGCGGCGCTTCGCTGGCGGGCGCATGGAATATCGGGATTCTGGCGATGCGGGGTGAGGTCTCCACCCGTAATCACTGGCAGGCGCTGGAAACGCAGCTTAATCAGCAGATTCCCGGAGAACGGTTCCACATTCTGCCGCTGGATCTGCACCAGATGCAGGCGGCGGTCAACAACGCAAGCGTACAATTTGTGGTGACCAACCCGGCACAGTTTGTGCAACTGAACAGCCATTCACCGCTGCGCTGGCTGGCGTCTCTGCGTTCTGCGCGCGGCTCGGGGAACGTCATTGGCAGTGCGATCCTTGCCCGGCGCGACAGCGGTATCACCAGCGTGCACGATCTGATCGGTAAAACAGTGGGGGCCATTGATCCTCAGGCGTTCGGCGGCTACCTGCTGGGATACAAAGCGTTGAGCGACGCCGGCCTGCGCCCGGAGCGCGACCTCAACCTGCGTTTTACTGGTTTTCCAGCCGATGCGCTTCTTTATTTACTCCGTGAAAACGCGGTGCAGGCGGTGATTGTTCCGGTCTGCCTGCTGGAAAAAATGGACGAAGAGGGACTGGTTGATAAAACCGATTTTGTCGCGGTGCTCAACCGTCCCGGAAATATTGCCTGTTTAGCCAGTACGCCGCTCTATCCTGACTGGTCGTTTGCCGCGTTGCCTGCGGTCAGTGATGCGCTGGCCGATCGCGTCACCCGCGCGCTGCTGGCTGCACCTGACACCTCCGCGTTCCATTGGGGGGCGCCGGCGTCGACCAGTCAGGTGGAGGCGTTACTGCGCGACGTACAGCAGCATCCACAGCAGCGACGCTTATGGCTGGATGTGAAAAGCTGGCTGATACAACATCAGTGGCTGATGGGCGGGACAGCGCTGATCCTGCTTTTGCTGACCCTGAACTACATCTGGGTGATGCTGCTGGTTCGTCGCCGTGGTAACCAACTTGAACGCAACAGCGTCCAGTTGCGCCAGCAGGAGCAGGCGCTGGAAACGGCCAGGCAGATGAGCGTTCTCGGCGAAATGACCTCCGGATTCGCGCACGAACTGAATCAACCGCTGTCGGCTATTCGCCATTACGCGCAGGGCAGCCTGATTCGCCTGCAGTCTCAGGATCCGGCGCACGCGTTACTGCCTGCGCTCGAGCATATCGATCGGCAGGCGCAGCGCGGGGCCGAGACGCTGCGTAATTTGCGGCGCTGGGTGAGTCAGGCTCAGGGAAGCCCGATCCGCACGGAAGAGTGGGAGAACATCAGCATCCGCGAGGCGGTTCAACATGTCTGGCAACTGTTACGCATGGCACAGCAGTTTCCGATGTTAATTTTACACAGCAATATCGATCGCGCGTTGACGATGTTGCTGCCGCCGGTTTTGCTGGAGCAGGTGCTGGCTAATCTGATCCTCAACGCGGCGCAGGCGGGTGCCACCGCGTTGTGGATTGACGCCTCAGCGTCGACACAGGGCGTGCACATGACGTTGCAGGATAATGGCGGCGGTATCAACGATGCCTTATTGCAGCAAGCCTTTCAGCCCTTCAAAACCAGTCGGAAAGAGGGGATGGGACTGGGGCTGGTGATTTGTCAGCGGCTGGTACGTTACGGTCAGGGAGAGATTAACCTGCGAAATCAGACCGCGCCTGACGGGCTGCCTGGCGTGGCGGTTGTACTGGATTTTACTCAACAGGAGGACAGGAGCGGCAATGGCGATAATTCATTTACTGGATGATGATGTGGCGGTCACCGATGCCTGCGCCTTTCTTCTGGAGAGCCTGGGCTATCCGGTCACGTGCTGGGAAGAAGGGGCTGTTTTTCTTGCGCAGGCCGATTTGTATCAGACGGGCGTACTGTTGCTGGATATGCGGATGCCGGTCATGGACGGTAAGCATGTCCATGCGGTGTTGCGCCAGCGCGAAAGTACGCTGGCAGTGGTGTTTCTGACCGGACATGGCGACGTGCCGATGGCCGTCGAGCAGATGAAGCAGGGGGCGGTAGACTTTTTGCAAAAACCGGTCAGCGCCAAACCGCTGCAAACGGCGCTGGAGCGTGCGCTGGTGGTATCGGAACAGGCCGTAGCCCGACAACAGATCATCACCTGTTATCGCGCACTTACGGCAAAAGAACGTGAGTTAGCAGGTTTCGTCGTTAATGGACTGATGAACCGCGAGATTGCGCAGGTGATGAACATCGCGGTACGCACGGTAGAAGTACATCGCGCCAGGGTGATGGAAAAAATGCAGGCGGCAAATCTGGCGGCACTGGTCAACAAATGGCAACAATTGAAAGAAACGCATATCGTTGAATAGTACCGTGAGTTATTTATTTGATTTTCTTTGTTTTTTGTCATCCCCTCCAGTCTGATATATGCTGTTTAACTGGACCAGCAATGAGAGACAATAATGGGAAACCTGACAAAAGACGATGAACTGTACCGTGAGATGTGCAGAGTGGTTGGCAAAGTGGTGCTGGAAATGCGCGATCTGGGACAGGAACCCAAACATATCGTGATTGCCGGGGTACTGAGAACCGCACTGGCGAACCAGCGTATTCAGCGTAGCGACCTCGAAAAACAGGCAATGGAAACGGTAATCAAAGCGCTGGCCAGCTAACCGCATTAGGGGATGAACGCATCCCTTATTTCCTGAAACGCGAATTATTCAGGGACAATATTACCGTTATTGGCTAATTCGCTATATTTGTTAATATATCACGACTGCTTTTTAATTTATAGTTGGGAACAATTTCACATTTATTTGTAATCTTGTGGAACAGTGTTTCACTGTCTTTATGATAATAAATATCACTACGCATTTAATATTTCCCTTCCCATTTTTAATTGATAATGATCAAAGTTATACCTACCAATAACTCCCATTATTTATTTCGCCTAACCCTAAAGGATTAGTTTATTTGCGTTAAGTTGCGTTATTTATGCAATCCGGTTATGGCAGAACTTCAGCTGTGGGAGGCAACATCAGAGGCTCTGTTTCAGCATAATTAGCATCAGCCTGGGACGTGTTGTCGGCACTGCGTTTGCGAAGAGGATGCAAAATAAATGAACCAGGTTGATCGTCCATTATTAGATACTGGCTTAACGCGGCTGGAATTCCTGCGTATATCAGGAAAAGGCCTGGCAGGGTTAACCATCGCGCCCGCGTTACTGTCACTTTTTGGCTGTAAGCAAGAAGATATCGATAGCGGCACCGTGGGGTTGATCTCCACGCCGAAAGGGGTGCTGGTAACCCAACGCGCCCGCTGTACCGGTTGCCATCGCTGTGAAATTTCTTGTACCAATTACAATGATGGTGCCGTCGGCACCTTCTTTTCCCGCATTAAAATTCACCGTCATTATTTCTTTGGCGACAAGGGGCCAGGCTCCGGCGGCGGCCTGTATGGCGATCTGAACTACACCCCGGACACCTGTCGTCAGTGCAAAGATCCGCAGTGCATGAAGGTGTGCCCCATTGGGGCGATTACCTGGAGCCAGGAAGACGGTTGCATTGCCGTTGACCACCGACGCTGTATCGGGTGCAGCGCCTGTACTACCGCGTGTCCCTGGATGATGGCCACCGTCAATACCGAAACGAAGAAATCGTCAAAATGTGTTTTATGCGGTGAGTGCGCCAGTGCCTGCCCGACCGGGGCATTAAAAATCATCGAGTGGAAAGATATTACTGTTTGAATCTTGCAAAGGAAAACATTATGGCTTACGGTTGGACAGGTAATATTTTACGGGTCAATCTTACAACAGGCGATATTACCCTTGAAGATTCCAGTAAATTTAAAAAATTTGTCGGCGGTATGGGGTTCGGCTACAAAATTATGTACGACGAAGTACCCGCTGGCACTAAACCCTTTGATGAAGGCAATAAATTAGTTTTTGCGACGGGACCGCTTACCGGATCCGGCGCTCCATGCAGTTCTCGAGTTAATATCACGTCGCTCTCTACATTCACAAAAGGCAATCTGGTTGTCGATGCACATATGGGCGGTTTTTTTGCGGCACAAATGAAATTTGCCGGCTATGACGCCATCATCATTGAAGGCAAGGCGGCATCCCCCGTCTGGCTCAATATTAAAGACGACAAGGTCACGCTTGAAAAAGCCGATTTTCTGTGGGGGAAAGGCACCCGTGCAACCACGGAAGAAATTTGCCGGATGACGTCACCAGAAACCTGCGTGGCGGCGATTGGTCAGGCGGGTGAAAACCTCGTGCCGCTCTCTTGTATGCTCAATAGCCGCAACCACAGCGGTGGCGCAGGGACCGGCGCGGTGATGGGGTCGAAAAATCTGAAAGCCATCGCCGTGGAAGGGACCAAAGGCGTCAACATTGCCGATCGCAAAGAGATGAAGCGGTTGAATGATTACATGATGACGGAGCTGATTGGCGCGAATAATAACCATGTTGTGCCCAGCACACCGCAGGCATGGGCGGAATATTCCTCGCCCGCGTCACGCTGGACTGCACGCAAAGGGTTGTTCTGGGGCGCGGCGGAAGGTGGGCCGATCGAGACCGGCGAGATCCCGCCGGGTAATCAGAACACCGTCGGCTTCAGGACCTACAAATCGGTCTTCGATTTAGGTCCGGCAGCGGAAAAGTACACGGTGAAAATGAGCGGCTGCCATTCTTGTCCGATTCGCTGCATGACGCAGATGAACATTCCTCGCGTGAAGGACTTTGGCGTGCCGAGCACCGGCGGGAATACCTGCGTTGCGAACTTCGTCCATACCACCATTTTCCCGAACGGTCCGAAGGACTTTGAAGACAAAGGCGATGGCCGGGTCATCGGCAACCTGGTGGGTCTGAATCTGTTTGATGACTACGGCATCTGGTGTAACTACGGCCAGTTGCACCGCGACTTTACGTATTGCTACAGCAAAGGGGTGTTTAAACGCGTGCTGCCGGCGGAAGAATATGCCCAGATCCGCTGGGATCAACTGGAAGCGGGCGATCCGAATTTCATCAAGGATTTCTATTATCGTCTGGCGCATCGCGTGGGTGAACTTAGCCATCTGGCGGATGGGTCGTATGCCATTGCCGAGCGCTGGCAACTGGGTGATGAATACTGGGCGTATGAAAAAAATAAACTGTGGTCACCGTTTGGTTTTCCGGTTCACCACGCCAACGAAGCCTCGGCGCAGGTGGGGGCCATCACCAACTGCATGTTCAACCGCGATTGTATGACCCACACCCACATCAATTTCATCGGCTCGGGTTTGCCTTTAACACTCCAGCGGGAAGTCGCCGCGGAACTGTTTGGTTCACCAGACGCCTACGATGAAACGAAAAATTACACGCCCATCAACGCGGCAAAAATTAAATATGCCAAATGGACGTTGCTGAAAGTGTGCCTGCATAACGCCGTCACGCTGTGTAACTGGGTCTGGCCGATGACCGTGTCGCCGCTGAAAAGTCGCAACTATCGCGGGGATCTCGATCTGGAAGCCAAATTCTTTCAGGCCGTAACCGGTGATGAAACCACTCAGGCCAGTCTCGATTTAGCCGCAGAACGTATCTTCACTCTACATCGCGCCTACACGGTGAAACTGATGCAGACCAACGATATGCGCAATGCGCACGATCTGATCTGCTCGTGGGTGTTTGATAAGGATCCGAAGATTCCGGTCTTTAGCGAAGGCACCGACAAGATGGACCGCGACGATATGCGTGAATCCCTGACGCTGTTTTATAAAGAGATGGGCTGGCACCCTGAATTGGGCTGCCCGACGCGTGAGACGTTGAATCGACTCGGCCTGGAAGATGTCGCCGATGACCTGGCCGCGCAGAATCTGTTGCCGGCGTAAGGAAAAAACATGAGCCAACCAGAGGAAGTGAGCCAACTTATCGCGCCGGATGTCGATCTCGAAAAGCGGCAGTGGTTGCAGGGGCGACATGAGCCGATAGCCTGCGCGGATGAACAGGCGGTAGCAGAAAGCCCTGCTGAGATTATGGCGGATTTTATCCGCCAGCATTCGGCGAACGGCCAGCTTGTCGCGCGCGAGCTGTTCTTGCAGCCGCCGTACTCCGTAGAAGAGGCGGCACTCACACCGCTACTGGACACGCTCAAAGAGGGGCTCGCCGGCGAGGATATCGCCTGTGTGCAGGGCTCTGAGGATGAATATTACTACTCAACCCAGACCATGACCGCCAACTATGCCGGCATGTGCGTTCAGGTGGTGGAAAAGGATATCTGTCGGGCAATCGCACTGGCGGTGCGCTTTGACTGTCAGACCTATCCGCGTCCGTACAAGATCGCCATGCTGGCACAATCGCCTTACGGTTTCGCGCCTGAGCAGATAGAAGCCGCGCTGGCCGCGATTGAAACGCACCCCGACTATGCCGATATTCGCCCGGTCTCGTCGTCGAACGACGTGCCGTATTTATTCAGCGAACGCTTTATGAGTTACGGCAAAGCATATGGCTTGTGCGAATGGCTGGAAGTTGAGCAGTTTCAGAATCCCTGAATTCATGGAAAGCGTGGACGAGCGCGACCACAGCATTAGAGGATAACAAGATGTCCTTCACTCGACGAAAATTTGTGCTTGGCATGGGAACGGTCATTTTCTTCAGCGGACCCGGCCAGACGCTGCTGGCGAAGACAACAGCCAGCGGCCCCGTTCGTTACGTCATGATCCATGATGAATCGCGATGTAATGGCTGTAACATCTGTACCCGCGCCTGTCGCAAAACGAATCATGTTCCCGCGCAGGGAAGTCGCCTGTCGATTGCGCATATTCCCGTTTCAGATAATGACAACGAGACGCTGTATCACTACTTCCGTCAGTCCTGCCAGCACTGCGATGATGCCCCCTGCATTGAGGTTTGCCCGACCGGTGCGTCTTGGCGCGATGAGAACGGGATCGTTCGTGTCGACAGTTCGCGCTGCATTGGCTGTAGTTACTGCATCGGCGCGTGCCCCTATCAGGTGCGTTACCTGAATCCGCAAACCAAAGTGGCGGACAAATGCGATTTTTGCGCCGAGTCCCGACTGGCAAAAGGTTTTCCGCCCATTTGCGTGACCGCCTGTCCGGAACATGCGCTGCTGTTTGGACGCGAAGACAGCCCGGACATCCAGCGTTGGCTTCAGGAAAATAACTATTACCAGTATCAACTTCCGGGCGCGGGTAAGCCACATCTGTATCGTCGGTTCGGTCAACATTTGATTAAAAAGGATAATGTATGAACGCGTCGCAGAATGCTGAACAGTTCCAGGCCCAACTGGCAAATTATGTGCCGGTATTTTCTCCCGAGTATTGGCCCGTCTGGCTGGTGATCGCCGGACTTCTGCTGGTGGCGATGTGGCTGGTGCTGGGGTTACACGCCTGGCTTCGCTTTCGCGCGGCCAACAAGGCAGCCGCCGGGCATGGTGAGAAGGTTTACCTGTATTCTCGCGCGGTACGCCTGTGGCACTGGTCGAATGCCTTGCTGTTTTTACTCCTGCTCGGTAGCGGGCTAATCAACCATTTCTCGCTGGTCAGCGCGGCGGTAATTAACAGCTTGCTGACGGTGCACGAAGTCTGCGGATTTCTGCTGCTGGCGTGCTGGGTCGGTTTCGTGCTGATCAATGCGTTGGGCGGGAACGGTCATCATTACATTATCCGTCCCCAGGGTTGGGTGGCGCGAGCGATGAAACAGACCCGTTTCTATCTGTTTGGCATTATGCAGGGGGAAGCGCATCCGTTCCCGGCAACACCGCGTTCGAAGTTTAATCCGTTACAGCAGGCGGCCTATGTCGGGGTGATGTACGGATTGTTGCCATTGTTGCTGCTGAGCGGATTGTTGGCGCTCTATCCGCAGGTCGTGGGCGACCTGTTCCCCGGCGTACGCTACTGGTTGTTGCAGGCGCACTTCGCGCTGGCAATCATCAGCCTGTTCTTTATTTTTGGTCACCTCTACCTGTGCACTACGGGCCGCACGCCTGGCGAGACGTTCCGCTGCATGGTCGATGGCTATCACCGGCATTAACGTATGCTGATCACACGAGAAGATATACGCAACTGGCGGGTTGGCGCGGTGATGTACCGCTGGTTTCTGCGCCGTTTTCCTGAAGGCGGCAACTACGCTGATGTGCATCGGGCGTTGAGTCGCGAAGGTTATCTCGACTGGGCGAACAGCCTGGTGGAATACGCCTGGTCGCGCTGGCTGGATGAAGAAAATTTCGCTCGCCAGGATATCTCCGCCATGTCGCGACTGGCTCGGCCAGATGCCTCAATGGGCGATCAGCAGGTGGCGAACGCGGGTGATAACGCGAATCTGGGCTGTGCGGGTGATAACATGAAGATCGCCAGCGCAGGCTATGCGTCACAAATTGCCAGTGCGGGATACTGCGTGCGCATTGGCAGCGTTGGCTACAACAGCCATATCAGCAGTTCCGGGGATCGCTCGCGGCTGGCTGTGGCAGGGAACTCAACGCGAATCAGTAGTGCCGGTAACGGAACGCGGATCGCCAGCAGCGGGATGCGTGTGCGGGTGAGTTCGCTCGGTGATAGAAACCATGTCGCCAGTAACGGCGACCTGAGCCAGATAGTCTGTTTTGGCGCCAATGCAAAAATCGCTAACAGCGGCGATAATGTGCATATCATCTGTAACGGCGATAACGCGATTGTTGCCAGTAGCGGGGTGGTGGATTCCGTCGTGCTGGGACCGGGCGGCTGCGCGGCGCTGGCGTATCATGACGGCAAACGCATGCGTTTCGCCGTCGCGGTTGAAGGTGAAGCCGGGATCTGCGCCGGTGTGAAATACCGACTCGACGACGCGCACCAGTTTGTTGAGTGCTGATCGTTCAACGAAGCGCAAACCCTCGCCGGGTCGCTTTCTCCAGCCCGTAGCAAAGCAGATAGTAGACCAGGCCCGTAAAGATGAAGATAGCCGCCGGGTAAATCTGTTCCCGGCTGTTAACCTGTCCTGCCACGGTTGTCAGTTCGGGTACGTTGACGATAAACGCCAGCGATGTGTCCTTCAGCAGACCAATGCATATCCCGGTCAGGGAGGGCAGGATATGGCGTAACACCTGCGGTAGCAGAACCCTTCTTAATGCCTGAACAGAGCTAAAACCCTGCGCCACTGCCGCATCATATTGTCCGGCGGGTAGTGCGTTGAGTCCCGCGTACACAGAATGCATCACCGATGCAGCGGTAAACCAGGCCAGCGCCAGCGTCACCGTTGCCGCACCGGGCAGATCGCTGCCGGTAAGCATAGGGAGCAGATACCACATCCAGAAAATAACGAAGATCAGCGGTATCCCGCGTATGAGCTCTGCCCAGATGAACAATCCCTTACGGATGACGCCCGGAAAACGCCAGGCGAGAGCGGCAAGGGCAATACCGGCAGGTAAGGCCAGCACCGCCGCACCCAGCGCCATCATCAGGGTCAACAATACACCGCCAGGTTGACCGTCGGCCAGTCGTCCCCACAGGAGATAATCCAGATTGTCGGTTATCACCGCAATATTAGCGATCATGCTGGGGACTCCTGAACCGGAACCGGCGGGTTTGCGGTTTTTTTTCCAGTCGGAGGGCGGGCCCCAGATGGGTCAACAGCAGACCGAGCGCCACGCCGGTGAACAGATAAAGCGCAGTGCCCACGGCAAAGGCCTCCAGCGCATGGGCGTTGTAGCTTTCAATCTGGCGAACCTGGTAGGTCAGTTCCGCAAAGCCAATACCGCTGGTTAATGACGATAGTTTCATCAGGTTGAGATATTGCCCAACCACCGGTTGCCAGGCATTGGTTAGTCCCTGCGGCAGCAGGATATGGCGGAAGGTCTGCCATGAGGAAAATCCCTGTGAGATCGCGGCTTTGCGTTGTCCGGCGGAGACGGCCTGTAACCCGGAGGCGACTTCTTCGACCAGGAATGCCGAGGTAAAGACGCCGAGTCCCCACGCTGAGCAAAGAAACTCGGGGGTCAGCCACCAGACGTTGCCGGGCAGGATTGACCAGCCATGCTCTGCGTTGACAAAAGCAATAAAACTGCGCGGCAGCAGGTTCCAGCCGGCGAAGTACCAGAACAGCAACTGGACCAGCAGCGGGGTGTTACGAAACAGCGATACCCAACCAGCCACCAGGCGACGGCCCATGCGATGGCCGGAAAGACGAAGGGCTAACAGCAAAATGGCCAACAGCGTGGCGAGGAAAATGCCTGCGGCGCTGACCCACAGCGTGGTGAGAAATCCGGAGAGGATCCATTGCAGGGGCAGGCCGGTGAGCACTCCCTGCCAGTCCATTGACGGCATTATCGTGATAACTCCTGATGCAACGGATCCAGCACTTTTTGCAGAAAGCGCTGGGTGCGCGGGTGCTGCGGCCGGGTAAAAAAGGCCTCCGGGGAGGCGATTTCGAGAATATCACCGCCGTCGATAAACACCACCCGGTCGGCGATTTCACGGGCAAAATGCATCTCGTGGGTGACCACAATCATTGTAATACCGCTGTGCGCCAGACGTTTCATGACCTGTAACACCTCACCGATCATTTCCGGATCGAGAGCAGAGGTGGGCTCATCAAACAGGAGAATTTGCGGCGAAGAGGCCAGCGCGCGGGCAATCGCCACCCGCTGCTGTTGACCGCCGGAAAGCTGTGCCGGATAAGCACTCGCTTTCTCTTCCAGCCCGACCTGTTCCAGCAGGGCATAGGCGCGTTGTGTGGCGTCGGTTTTATTCCAGCCGTGGACGTACTCCAGCGCGAGGGTGATATTCTGCTGCGCCGTCAGATGGGCATACAGATTGAACTGCTGGAATACAAAACCAATGCGGCTACGCAGCTGTCGCAGCGCGGCCCCCTTAAGTTGACCGACCGGTTTGTCATCAATAAAGATATCGCCGCCACTCAATGATTCCAGTTGGTTAATCAGGCGGATCAGAGTCGATTTCCCCGATCCCGAGGGGCCAAGAATAGTCACAACTTCACCGGGTTCGACGGTGAGACTGACGCCGTTGAGTACCCGGTGATCGCCGTACGCTTTCACCACGTCGCGTAACTCAACTCGCGCCTGGCGCAATGTGTGGAAATCCGCAGCTCCGGCTGCGGACGGGGTGAATAAACCAGCCAGCATCTTATCTGGCCTCAATTTTAAAGGCGCGCGGCTGCGGATTTTTCGTTTCCGGGCCAAACCAGACATCATAAATTTTGCCTGCCTGCCCACTGGATTCGAGTCGCAATAATTCATCGTTAACCGCTTTCAACAACGCCGGTTCGCCTTTCTTCACGCCCACGCCGATTTCCTCTTTGCTGAGTAAATCCGGCAGGATTTTGAACTGCGCTTTGTCCGGTGCGCCACTGAGCAAACCTGCCAGGATAGTGGAGTCCTGAGTGATAGCCTGCACGTTGCCGTTGCGCAGGGCAGTTAACGCCAGCGGGATATCGTCATAGGCCAGCACACGGGATTGCGGGAACCGCTGATGTAGCGCCTGCTCACCGGTGGTTCCTTTCACTGCGCCAATGCGTGCGCGGCTGTACTCATCCAGCTTATCGGGTGACGAGGCAGGCACCAGGAATTGCTGACCGGTGACAAAGTAGGGCACAGAGAAGTCGATGACCTGGGCGCGCTCGGGGGTGATCGTAATATCAGCGACGATCAGATCGGCTTTCCCCGATTGCAGCAGCGGAATACGGTTAGCGGGATTAGTGGCGACCAGTTCCAGTTTCACACCCAGCGATGCTGCCAGCGCCTGAGCGAAATCAACATCGTAACCCACGATCTGATGGGTTTTCGCATCGACGGAGCCAAACGGCGGGTTAGCGTCAAACGTCGCAACCTTGACCACGCCTGCGGCCTTGATATCGGCGAGTTGATCGGCCTGCACCTGAATGCTCAAAAAACTCGTGGCGAGCATGACGCCGAGTGCGAGAGTCGTTTTTTTCGTACGTTGTTCTTTCGTTGCCATCATTTTCTTTGATATCCCTGAAATTATTGGTTTGTCCTTTTACGCTCCCACAACCCGAACCCGCAGCAAAAGAAGAAAAAAGTCTTATTTATATGCAAAAAGTTATTAGTGAACAGTGTGTTAACGAAGGGTTACTAACGAACAAAAACAGATAACGGTGCGCAGAATTCGCATTTCATTTTTTGTGCGGTTTGCGCTGCAATGAAAAGCACCTGACAAAACAGAGGAGCCGGAGATGGAGAAGGTAAACATGCAGATGGCGCGTCGTTGGATGCGTGTTGTCATCACGCCAAAGCCGACCCGACAGCCCGGTGCAGAGGTCAATCTGCAGTGCGTTGTGGAGTCCATTCTTCCTGTCGCCAGCCTGTACGGCGTGGACATTGCTAACATTGACCCGGAGTGGTTTCGTGATCAAACAACACGCTGAACACCGTCGGATGCGCGAGGTGTACTGGAATGAAATCTGCACTCACCACGAAGATGCAAAGGAAATAAAAGACGTTGAAGGAACTACCGCGCAGAACTGCGCGGTAGGCTGAAACAAATCAGATTTTGCAGGCGTCGCCGCAGTCATCATCGGCAATCACCGATTCTGCTTTTTTGTCCGCATCGTCCAGACGTTCAGCGTTACGTTCCTGCGCCTCTTCCAGTCCGTTAAAGACCAGATTATCGAGATCAATTTCCATTATTCACCTTTATTCGCTCGTTTTTGACTTCCGACAAGTATAGAGCAAATAGGAATCTGGATGCATCCACAATGCGTGCGGCGTTAGCGATCGTAAATCGATAAACGTCTGCGCAGGCGGGAAGCCGGTTTTGATACTGCCCTGGCCATCGCGTTGCCAATTTCCTGGCAGGCGACGAGCCCCTGGATAAAGGGGCGATCGTGCATTAAATAGGGCAAGGCGCCAAAGGCAATTCGTCCGCGAACGTTCTCTGGAGCCTGAAGCGTGTAATCATCGCCAACGTCCGGAATTGCATCTCCACACGACAGTAATTGCTGGCGTAATCGCGGGAACGGTAAGTCTTTGGTCTTCAGGGGTTTTTGGCCACGTGCATCGATGAATACGTCAAAGGACAGGCGATCGTTGTGCGTCGTAATCTCAGTGCGATCCGCTTTTATCTCCTTCCTGTAATCCTGTCCCAGCGTGAGAATGCGCAGAATACCGGCTGCGTGCAACGCCAGCATTCGGCGAACTGACTCTGAGGGGATCGCCGCATAATTATCAATAAATACGCGAGCGAGACCGACGTTAAATCGTTCACTATCCTGTTCATTCAGGTGCGTAACAATCTCCTGAACCTCTTCATGTAAACGCAGCAAGGTATAGCGCCAGGCAACGGTGTGTTTGTTACGCTTATTCTCGTCGACCTCTTTCAGATTTGCGGCCGCCCATTCGAACGGATCGCTGCGCGCTCTGTCGGCAAACACCGCGACGGGAAAGCTATCCGCATCCAGTGAGGAGAGCGACATTTGCCTGGCCCATTTGGGATCGGCTAAGGCGAGTTCTTGCTGCATCAATCTAAAAACACGATCGAGGAGTTCTGTTGAACCGGCAGCGATTTCGCGCTGAATAGCCTCATCGGTAACGTACTCCAGCGGTTCATAGGGAATAGGGCAGTAGAAGTCGGCTTCCGGCAAAATGCCGGAACGGGACATCAGCGTAATCTCCAGTGCTTCACTGCCTTTATTCAGTGAGAAATTAACCTGATGTTCCTCTGTTTCGTGAAAGGTTCCATGCTGTACCGCAACCGCCATTGCGGCATCCAAAGCGCTCAATGAGGTTCCAAGAATGCCCACTCTGGCGGCGGGCACGTCCGCGTCCATCAAGCCGGACCAGGGGCTGGGATAAAATGCGTGCGTGGATTCGTCATCGTCCGGCCAGACGTGTCCCGTGGCAATCACTGCTAAGTCGACATGCAGCGGCTCTGTGTGTTGATCGGTCCAGAGTTGTACGCCAGTGGACACAGCTGAGACATCCGTGACTTCACAGGATTCGTACAACCTCACCTTAAATCCTCGATTTTCTGCATGGTGGACGGCCTGCAAAAACTGCGCGCGAAAATAGTCGCCGAGCAGAATGCGTGGCAGAAACTGACGCTGGTGCAGCGTTTCTTTCTTAACGGCAAACTGTGCAAGGTACTGCGCTTCCTGGGTTTGCAACCACTCAAGCCAGGTGTCAAAAAGAGGGGGAACCTCAATACTGGCAATATTTGCCAACATCACTGGACTATTATCAGAATGGGTGTAAGGCATACCAATTCCTGCCCGGTTTCCGCGTTCAAAAACGACGATCTCCAGTGGCTGTTCCTCTTTTAGTAATGAGAAAAAGGTATAGACGCCTGTGGGGCCAGCTCCGATAATCGCGATTTTTTTCATACTCCTGTCCGTCCTGTTATTTTTATTTTGCCGCTGGGATTGCGGTTACATCATGTCAGTGTAGATGAGGAAGGTCCGGATGTTTCGGTCTGGAATCGCTTACGTGCCTGACGAGCGGTGTCCTCTGCCATACTTAACGGTGTTTATTGTGAGGAAAGGAGTGACGATGATAACGCTGTGTAAAGCCTGTGGCACCTCATACGATAACCACCACGGCAACGTTAAACGTTGTAAAATCTGCGACGATGAGCGGCAATATGTCCCTGTATCCGGGCAGGCCTGGATGGACTTTGATGAGCTCATCGCCAGCCATACCAATAAGTGGCAGCAGCATACGCCGCAACTTTTCAGTCTGAAAACGGTTCCTTCCTTTGCCATAAACCAGCGGGCGTTTCTGCTCAGGACACCGGTGGGAAATATTCTTTGGGATTGCGTTGCGAATCTGGATCCGGCAACCCGAACACTCATCCGCGCCATGGGGGGATTGAGCGCCATCGCGATTTCGCATCCTCATTACTACACCACCATGCAGGACTGGGCGGAGGCGTTTGACGCTCCCGTCTGGCTCCACGCGGCTGACAGGGCCTGGATCATGCGCGATAGCCCCTGGATTCGGCTATGGGAAGGGGAAGAACACAACGTGCTTCCTGGCGTCAGCTTATTGCGTCTGGGCGGCCATTTTGCGGGGGGAACGGTTCTGTATCTGGAGGAGGGGGAAGGGACGATCCTCGCCGGAGATATCTTGCAGGTCACTCCCGGTGCTGACGCGGTGTCGTTTATGTGGAGCTATCCGAACATGTTGCCGCTGTCATCGAAAACCGTCGGTGGGATCATCCAGCGGTTAAACACGGTGACGTTTTCCAGTCTGTACGGGGCATTTGAAGGGCAGAATATTACCCGCAATGCCAGTCAAATCGTGCAACGCTCGGGGGAAAAATATCTCTCAGCGTGATGTCACGTTAAAT
>NZ_JBFWLF010000025.1:0-25077 GCF_050252275.1 Citrobacter sp.
AAAAAGAGACCAAATGGTTGCATCAGGGGCTGGTCACCCAGTCGTTCAGCCTGAGCTTTACCCTGGCTGAAAATATGGAGGTGTCCGGTGCGACATTTACCAACGGGTTGTTGCATATCGATTTGACCCGTCATGTCCCGGAAGTGGTTGCTCCGCAACGTATCGCCATCAGCGAACGTCCCGCATTAAATAGCTAATTTAGCTCCTTGCCTTTGCCCCGCCAGAAATGACGGGGCTTTTTTGTGCGCGAAGATAACACCGGGTTTTAGGGTATGATGCCCTTACCAGAAGAAAGCATTCAGCAACGTCAGGTTACGATGAAGAAAAAAGGGGGAAGAAACGCCCATCATAAGGGTGCTTTACCGTTTCGGCAGCATGAGAATGTGCGCCATCTTGCATATATGCCTGAACGGTTCAGTCATAATCCATGTAAATTGAAATGTTATTCACAGGGAATAAAAAATGAGTGATATAGCATTGACGGTCAGCGTTCTGGCGTTGGTGGCGGTTGTCGGATTGTGGATCGGCAACATCAAGGTGCGGGGTGTCGGCTTTGGCATCGGCGGCGTGTTGTTCGGCGGCATTATCGTCGGCCACTTCGTTGATCAGGCTGGGGTGACGCTGAGCGGCGATATGCTGCACTTTATCCAGGAATTTGGCCTGATTCTGTTCGTCTACACCATTGGGATTCAGGTGGGGCCAGGGTTCTTCGCCTCTCTGCGGGTTTCTGGCCTGCGTCTCAATCTGTTTGCGATTCTGATCGTCATCATCGGCGGACTGGTTACCGCTATCCTGCATAAAGTGTTTGCTATTCCGCTGCCGGTGGTGCTGGGGATTTTCTCCGGTGCGGTCACCAATACTCCGGCGCTTGGGGCCGGACAACAAATCCTGCGCGATCTGGGTACGCCAATGGAGCTGGTGGACCAGATGGGGATGAGCTACGCGATGGCGTATCCGTTTGGGATTTGCGGTATTTTGCTGACCATGTGGCTGATGCGCATGATATTTCGCGTCAATGTGGAAGCGGAAGCGCAACAGCATGAATCGACGCTCACCAACGGTCACTCGCTGATTCAGACCATCAATATCCGCGTTGAGAACCCCAATCTCAACAATATGGCGATTCAGGATGTGCCGATCCTTAACAGCGATAAAATCATCTGCTCACGACTGAAGCGTGAAGAGACGCTGATGGTGCCGTCGCCGGGAACGGTGATTCAACTGGGTGATTTGCTGCACCTCGTTGGTCAGCCGGGCGATCTGCATAACGCACGACTGGTGATAGGTCAGGAGGTGGATACCTCTCTGTCGACCCGGGGCACCGATTTGCGCGTCGAACGCGTCGTGGTCACGAACGAAAAAGTGCTCGGCAAACGCATCCGCGATTTGCACTTTAAAGAGCGTTATGACGTGGTGATTTCTCGACTGAACCGTGCGGGCGTTGAACTGGTGGCCAGCAGCGATGCCAGCCTGCAATTTGGTGACATCCTTAATCTGGTGGGACGACCCGCCTCGATTGATGCTGTTGCCAATGTTGTCGGTAACGCCCAGCAAAAACTGCAGCAGGTGCAGATGCTGCCGGTGTTTATTGGCATCGGTCTGGGGGTGTTGCTGGGGTCTATTCCGCTCTTTATTCCCGGCTTTCCGGTGGCGTTAAAGCTGGGGCTGGCGGGCGGACCGCTGATTATGGCGCTGATTCTGGGGCGTATCGGCAGCATTGGTAAGCTGTACTGGTTTATGCCGCCAAGTGCGAACCTGGCGCTGCGTGAACTGGGGATTGTGCTGTTCCTGGCCGTGGTGGGGCTGAAATCAGGTGGTGATTTTATCGATACGCTGACGCAGGGCGATGGTCTGAGCTGGGTGGGCTACGGTATTTTTATTACTGCTATCCCGCTTATCACCGTCGGTTTACTGGCGCGTATTTTTGCCAAAATGAACTACCTGACGCTGTGCGGGATGCTGGCCGGTTCGATGACCGATCCACCGGCGCTGGCGTTTGCAAACAACCTGCATGCCACCAGCGGCGCGGCGGCGCTGTCGTATGCGACGGTGTATCCGTTGGTGATGTTCCTGCGGATTATCACGCCTCAACTGCTGGCGGTGATTTTCTGGGGATTAAGTTAGATCTGCTCATATCGACCGGCATCCATCGGGTTGCCGGTCAGCATCGTTCAACACATCACGCTTTCTTACTAACCCGTTGTGGCGTCCGGTTTTTCCACACCCAGGCGTTGAAAATGCTCGTAGCACGTCATTTTCAGCCAACAGGTGCACAATCGCCCATTTTAGCCGTGCGATAACGCCAGGGTTTTGCGGTGGCGGTGCTGCGTATTCATCGCCAGATGCTTGTGCCGATTCACCATGGAAGAAATGAAACTGGTTTCGCAAACGCTACATGCATCGACCTGAGTTACAGAGTTTATTAATGCTATTTATCCAGGTGCTCAGGTAATATTGCGCTTATTTCATGCGCACTTTTACGCATTCAGTAGGGGGTTAAATGAAGATTTCCCGCCTCGGAGAAGCCCCGGATTACCGCTTCTCACTGGCAAACGAGCGTACCTTTCTGGCGTGGATCCGCACCGCGCTGGGTTTCCTGGCCGCCGGCGTTGGGCTTGACCAACTGGCGCCGGACTTCGCCACGCCGGTGATCCGCGAGCTGTTGGCGCTGCTGCTCTGTTTGTTCGCTGGCGGTCTGGCGATTTACGGTTATCTGCGCTGGCTGCGCAATGAAAAGGCGATGCGGCTGAAAGAGGATTTGCCCTATACCCGAAGCCTGCTGATCATCAGTCTGATATTGACCATTGTGGCGATTGTGGTCATGGCGCTGGTGCTGTATGCCGGATAGCCGTAAGGCCCGTCGCCTGGCCGATCCGGGACTGCAGCCGGAGCGCACATCGCTGGCATGGTTTCGCACGCTGCTGGGCTACGGTGCGCTGATGGCGCTGGCGATAAAACATCACTGGCATCAGGCGGGATTCTTGTTCTGGGTCTCTATCGCGGTGCTGGCTATCGTGGTTGTGATCCTCTGGCGCTATACGCGCAAGCGTAATCTGATGGATGTCTCGCATATTGATTTTGTCCAGTCACGCGCGGTTCGTGACAAATTTATGATCTCCCTCGCGGTGTTATCTCTCGCAATACTGTTTGCTGTAACGCACGTTCGCCAACTTATCGTATTTCTCGGGAATTTAGCATGACAGGATGTCAGGTCATGGCCAAGCCGGCCAGTTCACGTTGTAACCTGGATTGTCGTTACTGCTTTTACATTGATAAACCCGCCCACCCGGTGATGGATGACATCACGTTATCGACGTTTATTCAGCAGCATATTGCCGCACAGCCAGGGCCAGATGTTCTGTTTGCCTGGCAGGGAGGAGAACCGACGCTCTGCGGTCTGGATTTTTTTCATCGTGTGGTGGCGTTGCAAAAGCAGTTCGGCGCGGGAAAGCAGATCCAGAATGCTTTTCAGACCAACGGTATTTTGCTCAATGACGCATGGTGTCGCTTTCTGCACGACAATAACTGGCTGGTGGGACTCTCACTGGACGGTCCTGCTGATTTGCATGATGCCTTTCGGGTCAGCCGTCGCGGCAATCCAACCCATCAAAAAGTGATGACTGCGCTGCAAAAACTGGTCGAATACCGCGTGGAGTTCAACCTGCTGGTGGTGGTGAATCGCCTCAACAGCAACCAGCCGGAACGGATGTATCACTATCTTCGCCAGCTAGGGACGCCTTTTTTACAGTTTATTCCGCTTGTTGAGCTGGATGAGCACAGCAGGCTGACGGCGGAATCGGTCGAATCACAGGCATGGGGGCAGTTTCTTAAATCGGTATTTGATATCTGGGTTCGGGAAGATATTGGCCGTGTGTATATTCAGCTCTTTGACTCGACGCTGGGCGTGTGGTGCGGCTATCCGTCGCAGATGTGCGCGCTAAGTCAGGACTGTGGTCACGCTTTCGCGCTGGAAGCAAATGGTGATTTGTATCAGTGCGATCATTATGTTTATCCGCAGTACCGGCTGGGTAACATTCATCACACGCCGCTGAAGGCGCTCAATGCCAGTCCGCAGGCGAAAGCTTTTGGGGAGCTGAAAAGAACCACGTTAAGCGCAGCGTGTCAGGCCTGTTCGCTGCTGCGCTTTTGTCATGGTGATTGCCCTAAACATCGGGATGAGAGCGGGAAAAGCATGCTGTGCGCCGGATACCGCGACTTTATCCGTCATAGCGCGCCGCACATGCGCGTGATGCGTGATCTGATCAGGCAGCATCGCTCACCGGCAGAGCTGATGGCGATGCTTCGTGCCGGGCGTTAGCGCCCTTTCGCCAGGTATTGCGCCATTTCTGCTTCTGGTACCATGCCGCCGCCCGTCGCCCAGACCAGGTGCGTTGCATTATTGAGCTGCTCAGCGCTAATCCCCTGCATTTGCTGATAGTCAGTGGATGCACAAACACGCTGAGGCCCGGCCATTCCCGCCAGCGCTGACGGTTCCAGACGGATGTTCTCTTCCTGTGCCAGCCAGCCCAGCATGTCATACATGGACTGATCGCTGAGGGTATATAACCCATCGAGCAGGCGTTCCATCGCTCTGCCGACAAAGCCCGATGCCCGCCCTACTGCCAGGCCGTCTGCCGCCGTCAGGTTATCGATACCGATCTCCTGCACGGAGATCGCATCATGCAGACCGGTATACACACCCAGCAGCATGCAAGGGGAATGCGTCGGTTCAGCAAAGAAGCAGTGTACGTTATCGCCAAATGCCAGTTTCAGACCAAACGCCACCCCGCCGGGGCCACCGCCCACGCCGCACGGCAGGTAAACAAATAATGGGTGATCGGCATCCACCACGCGGCCTTGCTGTTCGAATTGCGCTTTCAGACGCTGCCCCGCAACGGCATAGCCTAAAAACAACGTACGGGAGTTTTCATCGTCGATAAAGAAGCAGTTTGGATCGGACTCCGCCGCTTTACGGCCCTGTTCAACCGCCACGCCGTAATCTTCTTCGTATTCAACAACCGTGACGCCGTGGCTGCGCAGTTTGGCTTTCTTCCACGCCCGGGCATCCGCAGACATATGCACCGTGACGTTAAAGCCAATGCGGGCGCTCATAATGCCGATAGAAAGCCCCAGGTTGCCGGTTGACCCCACCGCGATGCTGAACTGGCTAAAGAAGGTTTTGAACTCCGGAGAAAGCAGAACGCTGTAATCCTCGTCTGGGGTCAGCATCCCGGCTTCCCGCGCCAGTTTTTCGGCGTGCGTCAGCACTTCATAAATGCCGCCGCGCGCTTTGATCGAGCCGGAAATGGGCAGATGGCTATCTTTTTTCAGCAGGATTTCGCCACTGATTTTTTGGCCGTACTGTTTTTCCAGACGCTGCTGCATGGCCGGAATGGCAACAACCTCAGATTCAATAATTCCCCCGCTCGCAGCGGTTTCCGGGAAGGCTTTGGCCAGATACGGCGCAAAGCGCGCCAGACGGGCGTGGGCACCCTTAACGTCTTGTTCCGACAGCCCTACATAGGGTAAACCTTCCGCCAGAGAGGTCGTTCCGGGATTGAACCAGGTCGTTTCTCGCAAAGCCACCAGATCCTCCACCAAAGGATACTGGGCGATGAGTTTTTGTATGTTTTCCATAGGACGTCTCTTTGCGCTTAGATGATAAAGGAAAGCAGGAATGTGCAAGCCAGTGCAATGACCGAGGCGATGAATGTCGCGGTCGTATAGTATTTGAACGTCTCATTCAGGGTGGCGCCGCAGTATTGCTTAACCAGCCAGAAGAGGGAGTCGGTGACGATCGTGCAGCCAATGGCACCGGAACCGATGGCAATGGCGATAATCTCCGGACTGACGTTGGGATAAAGCGGCAGCATCGGCGCGACAATCGCCGTGGCGCCCATCATCGCAACGGTGGCTGAACCGACTGCCGCGTGCAGAATCAGCGCCACCAGCCAGGCCAGCAGAATCGGGTGCATATCCATATTGGAAAGGATCACCGCCAGCGTGTCTGCCAGACCGCTGCTTTTGAGGATGGCGTTGAATGCCCCGCCCGCCCCGATAATCAGCAGAATATTGGCGATAGAACCAAAACCGTTTTCGGTATGGGTGAGCAGGGTGCTCATGCCGATATGCTGGCGCAGACCGAGGATGTAATACGCCACGAAGACGGCAATAAACATCGCGGTGATCGGGTTACCGATAAATTCCAGCAGGGTGTACAGCGTGCTGCCTTTGGTCATGTTCAGTTCAGCAACGGTTTTCACCAGCATTAAACCAATCGGTAGCAGGACGGTAAACAGCGTTGCGCCCAGCGACGGCAGCGTGTTTTCTTCGCGTACCTTGAGGTCTGCAAACTCAGCGGGAACCGGTTTGAACGGCAGGCGATTGCCGAGAAATTTCAGGAACAGCGGACCGCCGATCAGCGACGCCATCAGGCCAACCAACAGGCCGTAGACGATCACCGAACCAATATCCGCGCCCAGTTTATTGGCGACAAACAGCGCTGCCGGGTGCGGTGGTACGACGCAGTGAACGGCCATTAGCGCGGTACACAGCGGGATTGCCAGTTTCAGCAGCGAGGTGTTGGTTTTTTTCGCGATGGAGAACGCCAGCGGAATTAACAGTACCACGCCAACTTCAACGAACAGCGTGATCCCGCAAATCAGCCCCACCAGCACCATAATGACGTCAGCAGAGAGCCAGCGACAGCGCTGGAGCGTTAAGCCGATGCGTTCTGCTGCGCCGGAAACCTCCATCATTTTGCCGAGAATCGTACCCAGACCGATGACGGCGGCGAGAAAGCCCAGCGTACCCCCAATCCCGCTCTCAATGGCGTTGACCATATCCAGCGGCCCCATGCCCATCATGGTTCCCACAAAGAAACTGGCGAGCAGCAGTGCCAGGAACGGGTGGAATTTGAATTTCACGATGGTCAATACAATTAACACAATGCTAATTAGCAGCGTGCTCACAACCCAGATTTGAGAGTGCATATCTCACCTTGCCCTGTGATTAACCTGTCCCTATTGGACAAAAATTCGGCGTGGGCTGACAAACGATATAAATCCTCACTCACATGAATCAGATTGAATCAAAGAGGTGATTTACATCGAATATTCGCGCA
This sequence comes from Citrobacter sp., assembly GCF_050252275.1. Classification (NCBI taxonomy): domain Bacteria; kingdom Pseudomonadati; phylum Pseudomonadota; class Gammaproteobacteria; order Enterobacterales; family Enterobacteriaceae; genus Citrobacter; species Citrobacter sp. Next base: position 7,124 of record NZ_JBFWLF010000025.1, read on the forward strand.
ATTTTGCGATATGGTTCACCCTCATTCATCTTTATGCTGATTTTTTCTGCGATTTTTTTTACACTTCGCCGGACTGAAGCTGAAGTCACCGAGGTATAAATGGAACCCCTTCGCGAAGTCAGAAACCATCTCCTCAATGGCTGGCAATTATCGAAACTGTACACGTTTGAAGTGGCCGCGCGACATCAGTCGTTTGCGATGGCCGCAGACGAACTGTCGCTGAGTCCCAGCGCAATCAGCCACCGCATTAACCAACTGGAAGAGGAGTTGGGGATCCAGCTTTTCGTCCGTTCGCACCGCAAAGTGGAACTTACCCATGAAGGTAAGCGGGTGTTCTGGGCGCTGAAATCGTCGCTGGATACGCTGAACCAGGAGATCCTCGATATCAAAAATCAGGAACTCTCCGGGACGTTGACCGTCTATTCTCGCCCGTCTATCGCGCAGTGCTGGCTGGTGCCTGCGCTGGGTGATTTTACCCGCCGCTATCCATCAATCTCGCTCACGATCTTAACCGGCAACGACAACGTAAACCTGCAGCGCGCCGGGGTCGATCTGGCACTCTACTTTGACGATGCGCCATCTGCCCAACTGGAACATCACTTTTTAATGGATGAAGCGATTCTCCCCGTTTGTAGCCCGGATTATGCCCGGCGTTTTGATTTAATGGGCTCGCTGGTGAATTTGCCGCACTGCACGCTGCTGCATGACCGTCAGGCCTGGAGCAATGATTCAGGAACCGATGAATGGCATAGTTGGGCACAACATTTTTCAGTGAATTTGCCGACATCGTCAGGAATTGGCTTCGATCGTTCTGATTTAGCGGTGATTGCCGCCATGAACCATATCGGCGTGGCGATGGGGCGTAAACGGTTGGTACAGAAGCGGCTCGAAAGCGGTGAACTGGTCGCCCCGTTTGGTGAGATGGCGTTGACCTGTCATCAGCATTACTACATGACGACGTTACCCGGCAGGCAATGGCCGAAAATAGACGCCTTTATCACCTGGCTGCGTGAGCAGGCGAAGCCGTTTTCCCAAAGCGAAACTGCTACGCGATAACTAAAAAAGCGTGCTAAATACGTGATAGCGCTTGCAACATTACTGAGGGTCATCGTGATTAAACCGCTCGTCTCGCTCTTCGTGTTGGTCAGTTTCGCCCTGGGGGCAGCGCAACCGCCGCTGACGGCGACACATTATGCGCAGCAGCTCGGTGTAGGGATGGACGTCGACTGGGCACGCACGGAACAGGGTATCCGGGAGTTTGACCCGCTGGTGGTGCGGGACTTCCACGCCAAAGGGATTACCCATGTACGCATTCGGGTGGCGGGAGAACCCACCGAGGCGCGGCTTATTCATTTGCGCAAGCTGGTGGAAGCCTGCGAGCAGTATGGCGTCATTCCGGTTATCGCCTACCAGGCCGACGAGTATAAAAATGATCCCAGTGCGAGCAACGAAAAAGAGGTGACCAACTGGTGGGTCGCAGTAGCGCACTATTTCGCTCACCGCGCGCCGCTGCTGGGGTTTGATCTGATTTACGAACCGGCCGGTAAGCTGAATCATAATCTGGCCTCCCTGAACCGGGTGTACGAAAAGACCATTCGCACTATCCATGCTATTGATCCGCAACGGATGATTTTTGTCGCGCCGCGTCTGCGTGCCGCGCCGGAAGAGCTGACGAATCTGCGCCTGCCGCCGCAAAGTCAGAACTATGTCCTGGCGGAATGGCATATCTTCCCGTGGGGACCGGTGAAAAATAACGGTAAATACCCCTGGACGTCGGGGACGGCGACAGAGAAAGCGGCGATTCGCGCGCGCATCGCTAGCGCGGTGCACTGGCAACAAAAAAGCGGGCATGTCAGCTGGGTTGGCGGTTGGGCCACGGGAGAAACCAGTAAGAATCCCCCGTCCTCTTCACAGCTGGCCTTTGCCACGTTTATGGCCTGCGAGTTGAAGAAAGCGAATATTCCCTATGCGATCAACGCCGATACGCAATTTTACGACGGGGAAGAGGGGGCATGGCGGCCCGCGCTCGAGCCGCTGTTACTGGCGATGATTGCGCCGGACTGCGAAACGCCCGGCCACACGGTCATTAAATCGCCTGCCCCTGGTGTGAAAAACGCGCCGCCAACGGCAGCCAGCACAGTAAAATTAGCAGCCCCATAAGCGTCATCAGCAGGCCGAGGCTGCCCTGCCCGGTTTGTGGCAGCATGGCGGAGAGCCACGCCAGTACGCCGGAGCCAATGTTTTGCAGGCCGCCTACCAGCGCACCTGCTGTACCGGCGAGGAACGGGAACGGCTCCATTGCGCCGCTGGTTGCCAGCGGGAACAGCATCCCGGCACCGAAGAAGAACAGCGCGGCGGGGATCAGCAGCGTCCAGACATTCATCACGCCAAACCAACCGGGGATCCACATCATCAGCCCGGCCAGCAGACAACTCACCACCGACTGCCACATTAGCGTGGAGAAGCGCTTATTCGGGCGACCGGCAAACCATGCGCCGAAAAACGCCGCCGGAATCGGCAGGATAAACAGGATGCTCACCACCATACTGCTCAGCCCTAACACCGCGCCCATCAGCACGCCTGAGCACGCTTCGAACACCGCGATCCCTGCCAGTCCGCCAATCAGCATCAGCAGATAGCAGTTAAACGCGCTGTGACCAAACAAGGTTTTATAGCTGGCAATCAGCCGCGTGCGCGGCGCGCCAGTAGGACGCGTTTCCGGCATCCAGCGCGCCATACTAAAGGTAACGCCTGCACAGAGCACAAGCAGGAAAACGTAACAGGCGCGCCAGTTCCACATCGTATCAAGCAGCCCACCTATCAGCGGTGCCAGCAGCGGGCTGACCAGAATGCCCATATTCAGCATGCTGTTGGCGTGGCGCAGCTGTGTGCCTTCGTACAAATCACGCGGCAAGGTTCGAGCCATTACCCCGCCAACGCCGGTCCCCATTCCCTGCAACGCACTGGCGGCGATCAGCACCGTCAGGCTGTGAGTCGTAATCGCGACCAGCGTGGCAAGCATAAAAATCGACATCCCGACGAGGATCACCGGGCGGCGTCCGACGCGGTCGGACAGCGGGCCATAAAACAGTTGCGATACGCCATAGGTCAGCAGATAAGCTGCCATCACGCTTTGCACGGCCCCTTCGCGAACGTTTAGCTCGCGTGCCATATCGGCAATGGCTGGGATATAAATGGTTTGTGCCATCTGACCCACAGCCACAAGTAATACCAACATCAACAACAAATTGACGTTTCTCTGCCTTTTCATTTCGCTGAATACTTTTCAAAAAGAGAAAAAATAAGAATAAGGTGCTACGCATTCCCATAAATGCGAGTGAAATCTACCACACTAAAAAAAGAAGGCCAGATGGTGAGCGGGAATGGAAAAGGAGTGAACGGCAGGATATGTAAACAAAAAGCGGCAACAAATGTTGCCGAGTTTGAGTTCTAGGACAGGCGTAACAGAATGGCGCCAGCGGCAATTCCGCCAGCAGCCACCAGGCGCAACCCCACCACTCGTTCCTTCAACAGCAGCCAGGCAATCAGCGCGCCGAACAGGATTGAGGTTTCACGCAGTGCAGCGACGACAGCCAGCGGCGCGAGAGTCATTGCCCAGAGTGCCAGTCCGTAAGAGCCCATGGTGGCAATGCCGCCAAAAATTCCCTTCTTCCAGTGCTGCGTCAGATAGCGCAATGCTTCACGACGACGGGCCATCATCGCCCATCCCAGCAGGCAGGAACCGTTCAAAAAGAAGGTCCAGAGCGTGTATCCCAGCGCGGTTTCCGAGAGCCTGACGCCGGTGCCGTCCACCAGCGTATATCCGGCGATGAAACAGGCGTTAATCAGGGCGAGCACAATACCTTGCTGCGAACGAGTCCGACCGTTAAAGGCCATGCCGAGGATGGCGGCGCAGATCACCGCGATACCCGTCCAGGCCAGGGCGGACAGGCTGTCGCCAAGAAAAAGTACGCTGATGATGGCCACCAGTAGCGGCGCCGTCCCGCGCATCAGCGGATAGGTCTGACTCATATCCGAAACGGTATACGTTCTGGCGACCAGTACGGTGTAGACCACCTGTAATGCGGTCGAGGCCGCTAAAAACGGGATGCTGGCGGTTGAGGGTTGTGGCGCAAAGGGCAGGCACAGGAGCGCCATAATGGCGGCGGAACCGCTGACGCTGATGGCGGCGTAGAGTTTGTCGTTCCCGGCTTTCACAATGGCGTTCCAGCTGGCGTGCAGCAGTGCGGCGAACAGCAAAATGCAGAAAACGGTAAGGGTCATAGCGCAGACGTCATCAGGGAATGTCATAAAAACGTAACATATCATCACCGCATAAGCATCTGCGATGTAAAAGGGGAGCGGTTGCCCGCTCCCCTTTAGTGCGACTTGAATCTGAATTACTTCAGGTATTTCAGAACAGCATCAAGCAGTTGCATGGCTGCAACAATGAGTTTCAGGATAAGAATAGCGATATCCACGAGGCTCATACGCGTCTCCTTTAGCAAAGGAGCACGGTGCTGACGTGCCTTTCCGCCGCCTGTTATCAGCACCTTTGTTGACATAACACAGTGTGCTCACCGGGGGGGTTAAGGCGCTGACGGCACCACCCGTTTCAGCCAGGACTTTGTTGCGCCGGTTTACGATGCGGCCCCACCTGACACACTGCGTACGGAGATATTATAGATAAATACTGTATGAATGAACAGGTATTTGTGGACAGTACCGAACTTCTGATCCATACTCAAAAGCGTCAAAATCCGTGCCGAAATTGCGTGTTCTTCGCAGAACGCGTATACTTTTGCTGTTGACATAACACAGTGTGCTTTGCGGCAACCAACCGCATCCCGCTGAAAAAACCTCGCTTCGGCGGGGTTTTTTGTTTTCAGGGGTTTTTATTAGCGAAACGTGATCGTCGACGCATTTTTACGCAGATGAAAATTTTTCCGTTGTCAGGTTATGAAAGCTGTGCTTGTATAAATCCTGTTAATCATTAAACAGACAAGGTCCCTAATGAACCCTTCCATGCTGACTGCGACCCTACTAAACACTGCGCCATCTCGCGCAGCGGTCGTCGTGCGTGTGGTGGTGGTCGTCGGCAATGCGCCGTAGGGTCCGGAACAACACACGATTCCAAAACCCCGCCGGCGCAAACCGGGCGGGGTTTTTCGTTTAAGAGACCTGTCCGGAGCGTCGGCCCAGAACAAAAGGACTGGAGCATGGCAAGTTCGGGCACAACATCAACATCTCAGCGTACGCGTTTTACGGGCGCTGAATTTATTGTTCATTTTCTGGAACGTCAGGGCATTAAGATTGTTACTGGCATTCCGGGCGGATCGATTCTTCCCGTCTATGACGCCTTAAGCCAGAGCACGCAAATCCGCCATATTCTGGCGCGCCACGAGCAGGGAGCGGGGTTCATTGCGCAGGGCATGGCGCGCACCGACGGCAAACCGGCGGTGTGCATGGCCTGTAGCGGGCCGGGCGCGACCAATCTGGTGACCGCCATTGCGGATGCGCGTCTGGATTCTATTCCGATGGTCTGTATCACCGGGCAGGTTCCGGCCTCCATGATCGGCACCGACGCCTTCCAGGAAGTGGACACCTACGGCATCTCTATCCCCATCACAAAACATAACTATCTGGTCAGACATATCGATGAACTCCCGCAGGTGATGAGCGACGCATTTCGTCTTGCTCAGTCCGGACGTCCTGGCCCGGTGTGGATAGACATACCTAAGGATATCCAGATGGCGGTCCTCGAGATTGACGAGATGCCAGAACCGGCACAGAAAATGGCGACGCCGGAATTCAGTGCAGACAGCATTCGTGACGCAGCCGCAATGATTAACGCTGCACAGCGCCCGGTGTTGTACCTCGGTGGTGGGGTGATTAATGCGCCACAGCGGGTGCGTGAACTGGCGGAAAAGGCGCAGTTGCCGACCACCATGACGTTGATGGCGCTGGGAATGCTGCCGAAAGCGCATCCGTTGTCGTTAGGCATGTTAGGGATGCACGGCGCACGCAGCACCAACTTCATCCTGCAAGAGGCGGATCTGCTGATCGTGCTGGGCGCGCGTTTTGATGACCGGGCGATAGGCAAAACCGAGCAGTTCTGCCCGAACGCCAAAATTATCCACGTCGATATCGACCGCGCGGAGTTGGGTAAAATCAAGCAGCCGCACATCGCGATTCAGGCGGATGTGGATGACGTGCTGGCGCAACTGATTCCACAAATTGAGGCGAAACCGCGCGCAGAGTGGCACCAGTTGGTCAGCGATTTGCAACGTGAATTTCCGTGTACCATTCCACAGGAAAGCGACCCACTCAGTCATTATGGTCTGATCAACGCCGTGGCGGCCTGTGTGGACGACAACGCGATTATCACTACCGACGTGGGCCAGCATCAGATGTGGGCGGCGCAGGCCTATCCGCTGAACCGTCCACGCCAGTGGCTGACCTCTGGCGGGCTGGGCACCATGGGATTTGGTCTGCCGGCGGCAATTGGCGCGGCGCTGGTGAACCCGGATAAGAAAGTGCTGTGCTTCTCCGGCGACGGCAGTCTGATGATGAACATTCAGGAGATGGCGACCGCCAGCGAAAACCAACTGGATGTGAAAATCATCCTGATGAATAACGAAGCGCTGGGGCTGGTGCATCAACAGCAGAGTCTGTTTTACAAGCAGGGCGTTTTTGCGGCGACCTATCCGGGAACCATCAACTTCATGCAGATTGCTGCCGGATTTGGTTTGCATACCTGCGATCTGAATAACGAAGTGGACCCGCAGGCGGCATTGCAGGAGATCATCAGTCGGCCGGGACCGGCGCTGATCCATGTCCGCATTGATGCGGAAGAAAAAGTGTATCCAATGGTACCGCCAGGCGCGGCAAATACAGAGATGGTGGGGGAATAAGCCATGCAGAAACAATCACATGAGAACGTCATTCTGGAACTCACCGTCCGCAACCACCCAGGCGTTATGACCCACGTTTGCGGACTCTTTGCCCGCCGTGCATTTAACGTCGAGGGCATCCTCTGTCTGCCGATTCAGAGTAGCGACCAGAGCCGCATCTGGCTTCTGGTCAACGACGATCAGCGTCTGGAGCAGATGATTAGCCAAATCGATAAGCTGGAAGATGTGGTGAAAGTGGTACGTAATCAGTCAGACCCGACGATGTTCAACAAAATTGCCGTGTTCTTTGAGTAAATTAATCGCCGTCTGAATCAGGGGTAATCACGTTGACAGAACCGTTCCGGCAGTGGGTGGCGTAATCTGCCGGTAACGGACGATCGCATATCAGGACATCAAAGGTGGAAAGCGGGCCGATGCTGGCGGGAGCGACCTCATCGAACAGGGCGTAACGCGTCAGTAAAATTTTACGTAGTCCGCGCTCCATCGCTTTACGCTTAGTGGCAAGGTCGTCCGGGTTAAACCAACTGACGCCGAAGTGCTCGTGTACGCCGCTGGCGGAGATAAAGACTTTCCGCGGATTCAGTGAATCCAGTGGTGACGGGTTATTGGCATCGTAGAACGCATCGCTCTTCGCCCGATAGGTTCCCCCGCAGAGGATCGCTGTGGCGTTGGGTTTTTCATTGAGCGCGATAAAAACCTGGTGCGAGTAGCAGATCCCGGTAAAGGTGATCTCGTCCGGGATCATGCTGATCACCAACGGCATCTCCGGACCATTATCAAAAAAGATCAGATCGTTTTCGCTCACCAGACCGGCCGCCAGGATCGCGACAGGCAAATCGTCGCGATGATGGGTTTTAACCGCAGGCAGCGGGGCGTGAGAGGACGCGGCAGGTTTATTCACCATGACGATATAGCCGCCGAGCAGCGTCAGGGGTAACGGTTCGTCATCCTGACTAAGGTCGCGGCGGATGGTCATCACGGAAACCTCCAGCATCCGCGCGGCGTCTTTCAGATGGATGCGGTCGGTCTTCTTCAACAGTTCCATCAGACGTCGAATACGTTCTTTTTGCTTGGTTTCCATTCACCTTCTCCGCGATTCATGTTGCGTATGTTCCATCAGTAACATTTTTGTGTCCACTGGAACATTATGTTGCTGCATTACTATACGTCCGGCAGGCAGGAATTAAAAGCGCGTTCGTTCGCGTTTCTTTGATTATAACTAGTTTAATTTCAGTTAATTGTAACTATTGATGGATGGGGAAGGGTGATTGCATGTGCATAATGCGCCTAATAAATAAACAGTGAAATGATCTTCCAATCGCGATCGTAGTCACAAATGATACGGAAGTAACATGATAATGTTATTTTAATATCATTGTTGTGTGATTGTTTCTGAGAGGTAGTAAAATGGATATCGCGGTTATTGGCTCTAACATGGTGGATCTCATCACCTACACCAATCAGATGCCCAAAGAAGGGGAAACCCTGGAAGCGCCAGCGTTTAAAATCGGCTGCGGTGGTAAAGGTGCGAATCAAGCTGTTGCTGCGGCGAAACTCAATTCGAAAGTGCTGATGCTGACCAAAGTCGGTGACGATATCTTTGCGGATAACACGATTCGCAATCTCGAATCTTGGGGCATCAACACCACCTATGTCGAAAAAGTCCCGTGCACCAGTAGCGGCGTGGCGCCGATTTTTGTGAATGCGAACTCCAGTAACAGCATTCTTATTATTAAAGGGGCGAACAAATTTCTCTCTCCGGAAGATATCGATCGCGCTGCGGAAGATTTAAAAAAATGTCAGCTTATTGTCTTGCAACTGGAAGTTCAGCTGGAGACGGTTTATCACGCTATTGAATTTGGCAAAAAGCATGGCATTGAAGTGTTATTAAATCCCGCTCCGGCATTGCGGGAATTAGATATGTCGTACGCCTGTAAATGTGATTTCTTTGTACCGAATGAAACCGAGCTGGAAATATTAACCGGCATGTCGGTGGACTCGTATGACCATATTCGTGCCGCCGCCCGCTCTCTGGTGGATAAAGGGTTAAACAATATTATTGTCACCATGGGCGAAAAAGGTGCGTTATGGATGACGCGTGACCAGGAAGTTCATGTTCCGGCGTTTCGCGTTAATGCTGTTGATACCAGTGGCGCAGGCGATGCTTTTATCGGTTGCTTTGCCCATTACTATGTCCAGAGCGGAGATGTCGAAGCCGCGATGAAGAAAGCCGTCCTTTTCGCTGCGTTTAGCGTTACCGGGAAAGGCACACAATCCTCTTATCCGAGTATCGAACAATTTAATGAATTTCTTACCCTAAACGAATAATACTCCTGCACTGTAAAAGGTAGCACTATGAACGATAAAAACATCATTCAGATGCCCGATGGATATCTGAATAAGACCCCTCTGTTCCAGTTTATTTTGTTATCCTGTTTATTCCCGTTATGGGGATGCGCAGCCGCATTAAATGATATTTTGATTACGCAATTCAAAAGCGTATTTTCACTCAGCAACTTTGCCTCAGCATTAGTTCAGAGCGCCTTTTATGGCGGTTATTTTTTAATTGCGATCCCGGCATCCCTGGTGATTAAAAAGACCAGTTATAAAGTAGCGATATTAATCGGCCTGACGCTGTATATCGTCGGCTGTACGCTCTTTTTCCCGGCCTCACACATGGCCACTTACACCATGTTCCTTGCGGCGATCTTCGCGATTGCCATTGGTCTGAGCTTCCTGGAAACCGCGGCGAACACCTACAGTTCGATGATCGGTCCAAAAGCCTACGCCACCTTACGGTTGAATATCAGTCAGACTTTCTATCCGATTGGCGCGGCGTCCGGCATTTTGCTGGGTAAATATCTGGTCTTTTCCGAAGGCGATAGTCTGGAAAAACAGATGGCGGGGATGAATGCCGAGCAGATCCATAACTTTAAAGTGTTGATGCTGGAAAACACCCTTGAGCCGTATAAGTACATGATTATGGTTCTGGTGGTGGTGATGGTACTGTTCCTGCTGACCCGCTTCCCGACCTGCAAAGTAGCGCAAACCGCCAACCATAAACGCCCGTCAGCGATGGACACATTGCGCTATCTGGCGAGCAATGCCCGTTTCCGCCGCGGTATTGTGGCGCAGTTTCTGTACGTGGGAATGCAGGTTGCCGTGTGGTCATTCACCATCCGTCTGGCGCTGGAGTTGGGCGATATCAACGAGCGTGATGCTTCTAACTTCATGGTCTATAGCTTTGCCTGCTTCTTTATCGGTAAGTTTATCGCCAATATCCTGATGACCCGCTTTAATCCGGAAAAGGTGTTGATTCTCTACTCCGTTATTGGCGCGCTGTTCCTTGCCTATGTTTCGCTTGCTCCGAGCTTTAGCGCGGTATACGTCGCGGTACTGGTGAGCATTCTGTTTGGACCTTGCTGGGCGACCATCTATGCCGGTACGCTGGATACGGTCGATAACGAACACACTGAAATGGCGGGTGCGGTGATTGTGATGGCCATCGTTGGCGCCGCCGTGGTTCCGGCGATTCAGGGTTATGTGGCGGATATGTTCCACTCGCTACAACTCTCGTTCCTCGTCTCCATGCTGTGCTTCGTTTACGTAGGGGTTTACTTCTGGCGTGAAAGCAAAGTGCGCAGCCTGGCTGAAGCGACTGCATCCTGAGGAGAACGATGATGACAACACGTATTACGCTGTGGCGGACGCTCTTTGGTGAACATCCTCAAGTCCTGCTGGAGAACTGTGATTTCACGGTCACTGCCTTTCGTTATGCCAGCGGTGTGGAAGGGCTGAAGGTGCAGAACAGTCGTGGTCATCTGGTGATTCTGCCCTGGATGGGGCAGATGATCTGGGATGCCCGGTTTGATGGTCACGATCTGACCATGCGCAACATGTTCCGCCAGCCGAAACCCGCAACGGAAGTCGTGGCGACCTATGGCTGTTTTGCCTTCCATTCCGGCCTGCTGGCCAATGGCTGCCCGTCGCCGGAAGATACGCACCCGTTGCACGGTGAAATGGCCTGCGCCGCGATGGACGAGGCTTGGCTGGAACTGGACGGCGACAGTCTGCGCGTGACCGGACGCTACGAGTATGTGATGGGATTCGGTCATCATTATCAGGCGCAGCCTGCGGTGGTGATGCATAAAGCGAGCGCGCTGTTTGATATTCAGATGGCCGTCACTAACCTCGCATCCGTCGCGATGCCGTTACAGTACATGTGCCACATGAACTATGCGTACGTACCGGAAGCCACTTTCAGCCAGAATATCCCGGATGAGGCGCTGCGGCTTCGCGAATCGGTCCCGGCGCATGTGAAACCCACCGCACAGTGGCTGGCGTTTAATCAGCGGATCTTACAAGGCGACGCGTCGCTGGCCGCGCTCAATGAACCTGACTTTTACGATCCGGAAATCGTCTTCTTTGCTGATAAACTGGACAGGTATACGGATAAACCCGAATTCCGCATGATCGCCCCGGATGGCACCTCGTTTGTCACCCGTTTCGCCAGTTCGGAACTCAACTACGTCACCCGCTGGATCCTGTATAACGGCGATCAGCAGGTCGCAGCATTCGCCCTGCCCGCCACCTGCCGTCCGGAAGGCTTTCTCGCCGCCCAGCGAAATGGCTCATTACTTGACGTGCCGCCGCAACAAACGCGGAGTTTTACGGTCACCACGGGTATCGCCTGATCGCTCAAGGCTTGAACAGCAACGCGCTTATCGTTAAGGTAAGCGCGTTTTTTTTACCCGCCAGGACAGAACCATGATTACCGTTGCCCTTATAGACGACCACCTTATCGTTCGCTCCGGCTTTGCCCAATTGCTTGGGCTGGAGGCCGATTTACAGGTGGTCGCCGAGTTTGGCTCGGGGCGTGAGGCGCTGGCGGGATTGCCGGGACGCGGTGTTCAGGTGTGTATTTGCGACATCTCGATGCCGGATATCTCCGGTCTGGAGCTGTTGAGCCAGTTGCCAAAAGGGATGGCGACCATCATGCTCTCGGTACACGACAGCCCGGCGCTGGTGGAACAGGCGCTGAACGCCGGGGCGCGCGGCTTTCTCTCCAAACGCTGCAGCCCGGATGAACTGATTGCCGCAGTACATACCGTGGCTACCGGCGGCTGTTATTTGACGCCAGAAATCGCCGTCAAACTGGCGGCTGGCCGCCAGGATCCGCTGACCCGGCGCGAGCGCCAGGTGGCGGAAAAACTGGCGCAGGGGATGGCGGTAAAAGAGATTGCTGTCGAGCTGGGGCTATCGCCGAAAACGGTGCACGTCCATCGCGCAAACCTGATGGAAAAACTGGGCGTCAGCAATGACGTTGAGCTGGCGCGGCGCATGTTTGACGGCTGGCAATGAAAACCCTGTTGTCACGGTTTATCACCGTTCTCGCCTGTTTTTTTATTTTCTCTGCCGCCTGGTTTTGTCTGTGGAGCATCAGCCTGCATCTGGTTGAGCGTCCGGAACTGGCGGTACTGCTGTTCCCGTTTGGTTTGCGCCTGGGGCTGATGCTGCAATGTCCACGCGGCTATTGGCCGGTATTGCTGGGCGCGGAATGGCTGCTGACCTTCTGGCTGGCGCAGGAAGTGGCGCTGGCGCATCTTCCCCTTTTGCTGATTGGCGGCCTGTTGACGCTGCTGCCCGTGGCGCTGATCTCCCGTTATCGCCATCAGCGTGACTGGCGAACGCTGCTGCTTCAGGGCGCGGCGTTGACGGCGGCAGCGCTGTTGCAGTCGCTGCCCTGGCTGGGACAGGGGGAGGAAGCGTGGAATGCGCTGCTGCTGACCCTGACCGGCGGACTGACGCTGGCACCGATCTGCCTGGTGTTCTGGCATTATCTGACCAGTACGACCTGGCTGCCGCTGGGTCCGGCGCTGGTGTCGCAACCGGTGAACTGGCGCGGTCGGCACCTGATCTGGTATCTGCTGCTGTTTAGCGTCAGTCTGTGGCTCCAGTTGGGATTACCCGCAGAGCTTTCGCGATTTACCCCCTTCTGTCTGGCGCTGCCGATTATTGCGCTGGCCTGGCATTACGGCTGGCAGGGGGCACTGATCGCAACCCTGATGAACGCTATCGCGCTGATTGCCAGCCAGACCTGGCACGATCACCCCGTAGATTTATTGCTCTCCCTGTTGGCGCAAAGCCTGACCGGACTGCTGCTTGGCGCGGGTATTCAGCGTCTGCGTGAGCTGAACCAGTCGCTGCAAAACGAACTGGCGCGTAATCACCGGCTGGCGGAGCGCCTGCTGGAAACGGAAGAGAGCGTACGCCGCGACGTGGCGCGTGAGTTGCACGATGATATCGGCCAGACCATCACCGCGATCCGTACTCAGGCCGGAATCGTGCAGCGGCTTGCGGTTGAAAACGGCGGCGTGAAGCAGAGCGGACAGCTTATCGAACAGTTGTCGCTGGGCGTCTATGATTCCGTGCGCCGCCTGCTGGGACGCCTGCGTCCGCGCCAGTTGGATGATTTAACGCTGGAACAGGCGATCCGCTCGCTGATGCGGGAAATGGAGCTGGAAAGTCGCGGCATCGTCAGCCATCTCGACTGGCGTATCGACGAGACGGCGCTCAGCGAGGGTTTGCGGGTGACGCTGTTTCGCGTCTGTCAGGAAGGGCTGAACAATATAGTGAAACATGCCAACGCCAGCGCGGTGACGCTGCAGGGCTGGCAGCAGGACGAGCGGCTGATGCTGGTGATTGAGGATGACGGCAGCGGTCTGCCGCCGGGCTCCGGTCAGCAGGGTTTTGGCCTGACCGGGATGCGCGAGCGCGTTACGGCGCTCGGCGGTTCGCTGACGATTTCCTGCACGCACGGTACGCGAGTCAGCGTCTCGCTACCCCTGCGTTACGTTTGAGGAGCGGCAATGCTAACCTTTTTTAACGCCCCGGCGAATGCGCCGCAGTTAACGGACAAGCGCGAGATCGACGATCTTTATCGCTACTGGCGTCGCCATATTCTGCTGACCATCTGGCTGGGCTACGCCCTGTTCTATTTCACGCGGAAAAGTTTTAACGCCGCCGTCCCGGACATTCTCGCCAACGGCGTGTTAACCCGCAGCGATATCGGCCTGCTGGCGACGCTGTTTTACATCACCTATGGCGTGTCGAAATTCGTTTCCGGCATCGTCAGCGATCGTTCTAACGCCCGCTATTTTATGGGGATAGGGCTGATTGCCACCGGCATCGTCAATATTCTGTTTGGTTTTTCCACTTCGCTCTGGGCGTTTGCCCTGCTGTGGGCGCTGAACGCTTTCTTCCAGGGATGGGGCGCGCCGGTGTGCGCACGTCTGCTGACAGCATGGTATTCGCGCAACGAGCGCGGCGGCTGGTGGGCTATCTGGAATACCGCCCACAACGTTGGCGGTGCGTTGATTCCGATCGTCATGGCTGCTGCGGCACTGCATTATGGCTGGCGTGCCGGGATGATGATGGCCGGAATGCTGGCGATCGTCGTCGGAATTTTTCTTTGCTGGCGACTGCGCGACCGTCCCCAGGCCGTGGGGCTGCCACCGGTGGGCGACTGGCAGCACGATGCCCTGGAAATTGCTCAGCAACAAGAGGGCGCGGGACTGACCCGTAAAGAGATCCTCACGAAATACGTGCTGCTCAACCCTTATATCTGGCTGCTATCACTCTGTTATGTGCTGGTGTACGTGGTGCGCGCCGCCATCAACGACTGGGGCAATCTGTATATGTCCGAGACGCTGGGCGTCGATCTGGTGTCCGCCAACATGGCGGTGACGATGTTCGAGCTGGGCGGATTTATCGGCGCGCTGGTGGCGGGCTGGGGGTCGGACAAACTGTTCAACGGCAATCGTGGGCCGATGAACCTGATTTTTGCCGCCGGAATTTTGCTTTCGGTGGGTTCACTGTGGCTGATGCCGTTTGCCAGTTATGTAATGCAGGCGGCCTGCTTCTTCACCACCGGATTCTTTGTCTTTGGCCCGCAGATGCTGATCGGTATGGCGGCGGCGGAGTGTTCGCACAAAGAGGCGGCAGGGGCAGCTACCGGGTTTGTTGGGCTGTTTGCTTATCTCGGTGCATCGCTTTCCGGCTGGCCGCTGGCGCAGGTACTGGAAACCTGGCACTGGACCGGTTTCTTCGTGGTCATCGCTATCGCTGCCGGGATCTCCGCCCTGCTGTTACTGCCATTCCTCAACGCCCAGGCTCCACGTGAGGCCAGCGAAGCGTGATGCAGTTCACTTTTTTACCGCGAGTGGGGCAAAACTAAGAAATTTTCCCGGTTTCGCCTGGACGCTGTCTCAGGCATGTCCCCTGACTGATTTTTACAATGCCTGCCATTCGCAGGTATAAAAATTAGCCCGGGAGTGTCCTATGCTGGCTTTTCTAAACCAGGTGCGTAAACCGACCCTGGATCTGCCGCTCGATGTGCGGCGCAAGATGTGGTTCAAACCGTTCATGCAGTCTTATCTGGTGGTCTTCATCGGCTACCTGACTATGTATTTGATCCGAAAGAACTTTAACATAGCCCAGAACGATATGATTTCCACCTACGGGTTGAGCATGACGCAACTGGGGATGATTGGTCTGGGGTTCTCCATCACCTACGGCGTAGGTAAAACGCTGGTTTCCTATTATGCGGACGGCAAAAACACCAAGCAGTTCCTGCCGTTTATGCTGATCCTCTCTGCAATTTGTATGCTCGGCTTCAGCGCCAGCATGGGAACGGGTTCCGTAAGCCTGTTCCTGATGATCGCCTTCTATGCCCTGAGTGGTTTCTTCCAGAGCACCGGCGGCTCGTGCAGCTATTCCACTATCACCAAATGGACGCCTCGCCGTAAGCGCGGCACTTTCCTCGGCTTCTGGAATATCTCTCATAACCTTGGCGGCGCAGGTGCGGCAGGCGTGGCGCTGTTCGGTGCGAACGTGCTGTTCGACGGACACGTGATTGGGATGTTTATCTTCCCGTCGATTATCGCTCTGATTGTTGGCTTTATCGGTCTGCGCTTTGGTAGCGACTCGCCGGAATCGTATGGTCTCGGTAAAGCTGAAGAACTGTTCGGCGAAGAGATCAGTGAAGAGGATAAAGAGACCGAAGAAAATGACATGACCAAATGGCAGATCTTCGTTGAATACGTGCTGAAAAACAAAGTGATCTGGCTGCTCTGTTTCTCGAACATCTTCCTGTACGTGGTGCGTATCGGCATCGATCAGTGGTCTACCGTGTACGCTTTCCAGGAGCTGAAACTGTCCAAAGAGGTGGCAATTCAGGGCTTTACCTTGTTTGAGGTGGGGGCGCTGGTCGGTACGCTGCTTTGGGGTTGGCTCTCGGATCTGGCGAACGGTCGCCGTGCGCTGGTGGCCTGCGTGGCGCTGGCGCTGATCATCGCGACGCTTGGCGTGTACCAACATGCCAGCAACCAGTATGTCTATCTCGCGTCACTGTTTGCGCTCGGCTTCCTGGTGTTTGGCCCGCAACTGTTGATTGGCGTGGCGGCGGTGGGTTTTGTTCCGAAAAAAGCCATTGGTGCGGCGGACGGTATCAAGGGTACCTTTGCGTACTTGATCGGCGATAGCTTTGCCAAGTTAGGTCTGGGGATGATTGCCGACGGTACGCCAGTGTTTGGTTTGACAGGCTGGGCGGGTACCTTCGCTGCGCTGGACGCCGCCGCTATCGGCTGTATCTGCCTGATGGCGATGGTTGCGGTTATGGAAGAGCGCAAAATACGCCGGGAAAGAAAAATTCAGCAGTTAAGAACCGCTTAAGTGTGTAATTGGTAACATTTTGCCCAGCCTGCGCGCTGGGCTTTTTTCCTCCCGCCTAAACGTTTTCCGAATCCGGGCAATATTGCTCTCCCCTCGCAGTTTTCCCCCGTGATGCCAGCTTAAGGTAATCCTTCTGATTTATATGCAAAAAGGGTTTAAGCATGAGTGGAAAACCGGCGGCGCGTCAGGGCGACGGCACCATGAAGGGTGGCCCGATAATCCAGGGCTCTGCGGGTGTGATGATTGGCGCCCCCACCGGTGTGGCCTGTTCGGTCTGCCCTGGGGGCATGACTTCCGGTAATCCAGTCAACCCGTTGCTGGGTGCAAAGGTGCTGCCCGGCGAAACCGATTTCGCCCTGCCCGGTCCGTTACCGTTTGTGCTCTCGAGGACTTACAACAGCTACCGGACGAAAACGCCTGCACCGGTGGGTATTTTTGGCCCCGGCTGGAAAGCCCCTTTCGACATCCGCTTACAGCTTCGCAATGAGGAACTGATACTCAACGACAATGGCGGACGCAGTATTCACTTTGAACTCCTGCTGCCGGGCGAAACCGCCTTCAGCCGCAGCGAACGCTTCTGGCTCGCCCGTGGTGGCGTGCCGGTGCTGCATGAAAGCAATCCGCTGCACATACTCTGGCAGTCGTTGCCGGAAGACATCCGCACCAGTCCACATGTCTATCTGGCGACAAGCAGCGCACAGGGGCCGTGGTGGATACTCGGCTGGTCTGAGCGCGTACCGGGAGCGGATGAGGCGCTGCCCGCCCCGCTGCCGCCGTACCGGGTGCTGACCGGGCTGGCTGACCGTTTCGGGCGCACACAAACCTTTCACCGGGACGCCGACGGGGAATTTGCCGGGAATATTACGGTTGTCACCGACGGCGCAGGCCGCCGCTTCCGGCTGGTGCTGACCACGCAGGCGCAGCGGGCGGAGGCGGCGCGTAAACAGGCGGTCTCCTCCGGCGTCAGGGCGCCGGAATACCCGCAGACGATGCCGGTCTCCGGCTACGGCGCAGACCGCGGTATTCGTCTTGAGGCCGTGTGGCTGACCCACGACCCGGAATACCCGGAAAATCTTCCCGTACTGCCACTGGTGCGCTATGCGTACACCCCGCGCGGCGAGCTGTCGGCGGTGTATGACCGCAGCGATACGCCGGTGCGGGGTTTCATTTACGATGATAAACACCCGGGGCGCATGACGGCGCACCAGTACGCCGGACAGCCCCGGACCACCTACCGCTATGATGCCGCCGGCCGTGTGGTGGAGCAGCATAACCCGGCCGGGCTGAGCTACACGTATGAGTATGAGA
>NZ_JBFWLF010000026.1:0-24839 GCF_050252275.1 Citrobacter sp.
TTCCGGCGAACATGGATGGGTTCGCGCCAAGCATTTCATACAGCGGAATAATCACCGGCCCGAGCAGTTTGGCTAACACCGGCGCCAGCGCGGTCATACCGACCATCGCCAGTCCCAGAGCGCCCATCGCCATAAACCCTTCTTCGAACTGACCGCCGGATCCCTCAATACTTTTGCCGAACTTCCCGAGGAAACGCGCCGACCCGCCGAACTGCGACAGGATCCTGTCCACGGCGGCAATCAGCATAAAGAACATCATGATGTACATGATGATTTCGTTAATTCCCATACCCTTATCTCCATTTGCCAGGGTTTTCGTAGACCGGATAAGCGCAGCGTCATCAGGCAATGATGTCGCGTTTTGCCGGGTGGCGGCGCGAACGCCTTATCTGGCCTACGTCCTGGTATGCTTTTATTGTGCCGCCGCGTACAACTCAATAATGTCGCTCTGCGTGGCGGTGCGTGGGTTGCTGCGTATACAAATATCCTCCAGCGCGGCTTGCGCCCAGACGCTGTAGTGTTCTGGTTTTGCGCCGACATCAGCGAGCCGTTTGTTCAGGCCCACCTCCGCAATCAGTTCGCTGACGGCGGCGATAGCGTCGCGATCGTCTGCTTTCTTATTGGTCAAGGCGCGTCCGATATGGCTAAAGCGTTCGCGACACACCATACGGTTAAAGCCCATCACCGTTGGCAGCAGCATGGCGTTCGCCTGGCCGTGCGGAATGTGCAATGTGACACCAGGCTGATGCGCCATCGCATGACACAGCCCCAGCCCGGCGCTGGAAAACGCCATTCCTGCCATGCAGGAGGCCAGCAGCATGCTCTCCCGTGCGGCGAGGTCGTGACCGTAGCCCACCGCTTTCGGCAGCGATTTGCCAATCATCGCAATCGCGCCAATCGCCAGGCTGTCGGTAAACGGCGAGGCATTCAGCGCGCTGTATGCCTCAACCGCGTGCGTCAGCGCATCAATCCCGGTCATTGCCGTCACATGAGGCGGTACGCCTTCAGTCAGCGCGGCATCAAGGATTGCCACGTCCGGCATCAGCGTCGCATGTGCCAGCACCTGCTTGCGTCCTGTCGCCGCGTCGATAATCACCGTTACGTTCGTGGTTTCCGATCCGGTTCCGGCGGTGGTGGGGACAGCAATCAACGGCAGTCGCGGGCGTAAGCTGCTGTATTCCGTCATCTGGGCCAGCGTCTGATGTGGATTCGTCACCAGCAGGGCGACAGCTTTTGCCGCATCCAGCACCGAACCGCCGCCAAAGGCAACAACGCCGTCGCATTTTGACTCGCGCAATTGGGCGACCGCTGCGCAGACGTCGGTGATGCACGGCTCACCCATCGGACACGGCCAGACCGTCATCGCCACGCCTTTCATCGCCAGACTGCGCTCTAACGACGCGGTCATCCCCGCCTGATGCAGGAAACTGTCGACCATCACGAACAGATGGCTTAAGCCTCGCGATTGCGCTTCCTGTCCGCAGGAACTGAGCGCCCCGAGCCCGCACAGCGTGACCGGCGGTACGCTGAACGTTTTCATGCGTTGCAGATTCAGGGTATCGAATGCCTGAAAGAGCGCCGTCTGCAATTCAGCTTGCATAGATTCCCTCCGCTTTCTCTCTCCCGCTGTTGGCGATCGCCAGCGGTGTCATAAACAGGCTATGCCGGGGCAGATGTACCTGGAGTTCAGGAAAGCGCTGGCGAAACAACGCCTCTACACCCGGTTGCATACAAGAGCCGCCCGCCAGCCATAAATCGGCTATTTCTTGTCCTTCGATATGACGAGCAACGATCTCCGCCATTTTCTCGTAGACCGGTTTCACCACCGGCCAAATCTCCTGCGCGTTGCTGCGCTTGACCTGCTCGGCCTCTTCCAGTTCGATGCGCCGGTTTCCGGCCAGCGTCAGCGAAATGTGGTGGCCGCCCGTCGCTTCATCCGCCGAGTACGTCACTTTGCCCTGTTTGACGATGGCGATCCCGGTCGTGCCGCCACCGATATCCACGACACCGGCGTTATCCAGTTGCAGCAGATCGGCGACCGCGGTTGGTTCATCCAGCACATGGCTGACCTCCAGCCCGGCAGATTCCAGCACGTTGATGGAAATGCGCGGGTCGGTGCCCGGCGGGAACGACGTCGCTGCGTGGGTAAACCGGCTACCGAGCTGTTGTTCGAGCGTATCGAGATGGCGGCGCACAATTGTGACCGCACCGAAGAAATCCCAGACGATGCCGTCGCGCACGACGTCAGCCCAGTCAAGACACACCGCGACCGGCTGTCCGTCACCGTCGACAACCATCGACACCACGTCGCAGGTGCCGAGATCAACACCCAGCCACAGCGCGGAATCGCTCGTCGCAGGCGCCTGATTACACAGGTCAGCGGCTTTTTGCAGTCTTGGCGTGAGCCAATTTTCTTCGTCGTGCGCCATCATTCATCCCTTATACAATTCGAAACGCATCCACCAATACACAGCGACGCAGACGCACAAACGTACGCGCGCTGGTCACCCCTTCTCCGGTTGGCGTGGTGATGGTCATGGTGGTCCAGCCTTCACCACCCAGCCCCAGCCCGGCAATGCACGGTCCATTCTTGACAAAGATGCTGGTATCAATGGCGTTCGCCATCCGGTTCATGTTGTCGATGTTGCGTGAGTGCATCGCAGCGGTATGGTGGCAGCCGCCTTCCAGTTGCACCGCCAGCGCAATCGCCTCGTCGACATTTGCCACCCGCACCACCGGCAGAACCGGCATCATCAGTTCCGTGACGGCAAAAGGATGCGTGGCTGACGTTTCAACAAACAGCAGACGGGTTTGCGGCGGAACTTGCAGGCCAATGGCGGCGGCGATTTTTGCCGCGTCGCGTCCGACCCAGTCACGACTGACAGTGCCTTTGCCGCGTTCATCGATATTTTTCAGCAGCACCGGCTGGAGCTGTTCGGCCTGTGCGGCGCTCAGTTTCACTGCCTGCTGGCCTTCCATCAGGCGCATCAGCTCATCCGCCACGCTATCGACGACAATCAGTACCTTTTCATCCGCGCAAATGATGTTGTTATCGAAAGAAGCGCCTTTGACGATGGATTGTGCAGCCCGCGCCAGATCCGCCGTCTCATCGACGACCACCGGCGGATTACCGGCACCGGCGGCAATCAGACGTTTATTGGTGTGTTTGCGGGCAGCGTCGACCACCGCTTCGCCGCCGGTGACGACCAGCAGACCAATGCCTGGGTACTTAAACAACCGCTGCGCAGTTTCAATATCCGGGTTCGCTACGGTCACCAGCAGGTTTTCCGGGCCACCCGCCGCCACCACCGCCTGGTTAAGCAGTGTGATAGCGCGTTGTGAAACGCCTTTCGCCGCCGGATGGGGAGCGAACACGACGCTGTTACCCGCGGCAATCAGGCTTATGGCGTTATTAATCACTGTCGCCGCCGGGTTAGTAGATGGCGTCACTGAGGCGACGACGCCCCACGGCGCATTTTCGATCAGCGTCAGGCCGTTATCGCCGGTGAGTACCTGCGGCGATAAGCACTCCACGCCCGGCGTCCCGCGAGCCTGTGCCACGTTTTTGGCAAATTTATCGTCGACGCGTCCCATGCCTGTCTCTGCGACGGCAAGTTCCGCTAATTCTTTGGCATGCTTTTCGCCCGCTTCACGGATGGCGTGAATGGCAAGCTGGCGCATCGCCACGCTCTTCAGCCCCTGCTGAGCGACTTTTGCTGCCGCCACCGCATCATCCAGGGAGGCAAAGACGCCCATTTCATGAACGGCGGTCACGGGTTGACTGCTGTCTTTCATTTTCAGCAGTACCGCTTTCACCACCTGTTCAATATCCTGTTGATTCATGATGTTCAGTCCTATTTGTGGAATATCACCTGACCGCCAGCCACCACTTCATCGACGATACCAATCACGCACAGATCGACAGGGGACGCTTCGCTGCGATGCGCCTGGCGAGCAGAACTGCCGCTAACCAGCAGCACCCACTCCCCGGTTCCCGCCCCGATGCTGTCAATGGCGACGGCACACTGCCCGTCGGGATTTCCCTGGCCATCGATCATCTCCACCATCAGCAATTTATCGTGTGCCAGTCCTTGATGGCGTACGGTACAAACGATTTGTCCTGTGACGACTGCCAGTTTCATACCCGCCTCCGTGGGTTACGTTGTGCTGCGACCCTGTAGGCCGGATAAGCGCAGCGCCATCCGGCCCCCAGTCCTGCTTAGATGTTGCTGTCGCCTTTGAAGCTGATCGGGAAGACTTCTTCCAGATCGCCATGCGGACGCGGAATCACGTGAACGGAGACCAGTTCGCCGATACGCTGTGCCGCTGCGGCACCGGCATCTGTTGCTGCTTTGCAGGCCGCGACATCGCCACGAACCATCGCAGTCACCAGACCGCCGCCAATCTGTTTCACACCAACCAGCTTCACGCGTGCGGCTTTTACCATCGCATCAGAGGCCTCAATCAGTGCAACCAGGCCCCGGGTTTCAATCATTCCTAAAGCTTCCATTGTGTTTTCCTCTCATGGGGTCCAGAACGGGACCATTTATACAACCAGGGTTTGTGAGTCACGTTCGCGTCTCACGTCAGTCTGGCGCGGCATGGCTGCCACCAACGCCAGTTCGATAATTTCCTGTACGCTACAGCCTCGCGAAAGGTCATGAAGCGGTGCGGCAAGCCCCTGAATCAGCGGCCCGACGGCACGATACCCCCCCAGACGCTGGGCGATTTTGTAACCAATATTGCCGGCCTCCAGTGACGGAAAAACCATCACGTTGGCGTTACCGCGCAAAGGGCTGGCGGGCGCTTTTTGCGCAGCGACCTCCGGCACAAAGGCGGCGTCAAACTGCAATTCGCCATCCACCAGTAGCGTGGGCGCACGTTCGCGAACAATCTCCGTTGCCTGCTGCACGTTCGCCACGCAGGGATGACGGGCGCTACCCTGACTGGAGAATGACAGCATCGCCACACGCGGTTCTTCACCGGTGATGGCGCGCCAGGTGTCGGCGCTGGCGATCGCGATATCTGCCAGTTGCGCCGCCGTCGGCTGCGGCACCACGCTGCAGTCGGCAAACCCTAACGCGGGTCCGACGTACTGCGGCAGCATCAGGAAAATGGACGACAGCGTTTTACATCCCGGCTGCAGGCCAATAATGCGTAAGCCCGCACGCAGCACGTTAGCTGTGGATGAAAGGTTGCCAGCGATACAGACATCCGCCTGGCCTGCGCTTACCATCGCCGCAGCAAACATCAGCGGGTCATTGAGTTTCTCAAGGGTATCCGGCGGCGTTTTCTCTCCAGATCGGGCGAGCCAGCGCTGAGCGAACGCTTCACGCATCGCCAGATTGCTGTACGGGTCGATAACCTGAATACCGTCCAGCGCCACCCGATGTGTGAGGGCAAACTGGCGCAGTGCAAACGGACTGGCCACCAGAATGGGGTGCGCCAGACCGTGCTGTTGCAGGTAGTGCGCCGCTTTCAGCACGCGTTCGTCTAACGCATCCGGAAAGACCACCCGGGCCGGCGCCTGCTGAGCCCGTTCACGGGCGCGTTCAATGATCATTGTTCACCTCCCAGTCGCTGTTGGATCTGGTTGACGGTGAGTGGGTGTTTGGTGACACACAGAATCATCATCACGTAGACCGCGCTGGAGAGACGGTTCAGCGCCTGCAAAATATCCGGGCGCAGGACGTCAAATCCGCGGGTGATAAAGACCTGAGCGGCGATCGTTTCCGTCTCGCGAATTTTGGTACGTAGCAGATTCAGCAGCGCGGACTCACGACCATGACTGGCTTCAGGTACCAGATGATCGTGCTCCAGATAACGCAACGGTTGATGGGAAAGACGATGCAGGTCATCCTCGTTCAGCCCAACGATGGACTGTGCCGCCAGGGGTTCATCCATCGCATCGGCGCGCATAATGTTGCCCAGCCGCGAACGAATATCCGCAAGCCAGGGCTGCCACGGCTCCGCCAGTTCGATTTGCAGCCACACCGCCAGCGCGATGGTGCTGTCCAGCGCGGCGCGAAAGCCCAGACGCGGATCGCTTTTGGCGACCATTTTGTCCGCCGTCAGGTGGGTCAAGGTGTCAGGCTTTTTCGCCACCGGCTGGCGACACAGTTCACAGCAGGCCTGGGGATGCGTATCGCTACTGGTTAACCCGTGCACCGGCTGCGGCTGCTGTTGCTCGTCGTCGACAAACAGACTGCCCTGCTCATCCAGAAACTTGATGCGCAGATGACGGCCTTCCAACAGTTCGCGGGCAGAGGGCGTCAGGCGAGCGTCAGCGGGGAGATGGATTTCCGCCCCTTCGCTGAGCGTATGGTTCGCTCTGAGCCATGCTTCGGTGATGAAATCTTTCATACCGATTGCCAGTTCGCAGGCCACGCAACGTACAGGAAGCGCACGGTCGTCGGCGTGCCAAATTCAATGCTCGAGCCTTTCGGGATGAACATGACGTCCCCGGCTTTAGCGATCATCGTTTCGCCTTCATGGCGCACATGCAATTCACCGTCGAGCACCATGTCGATTTCGTCGTAGTTCAGTGTCCATGGGAAGAATGCGTTATCCCACTGCATAAACCCGGCGGCCATACTGCTGCCGTCCTGCTCGGTGACGAGATCGGTCAGGCCTACGCAGTGTGGCTGCGCGCCATCGAAGCGGCCAAACTTAACGCTGCTGCCATCGATCACTTTGATGCCGCCTTTGCCGGTCACCGAGTGAAAACCCGGTTGCATCTCACCCTGCTCCAGCGACTGTTTTTCCTTCAGCACCTTGTCCATCAGCTGTGAAACCAGGCTTTCGGTAAACTGCCCTTCTGGTAGTTGCGCGATGATAGTTTCACGAATGCGCTGAGTTTCAGATTTGGCCTCGTCGACACTGCACGCTGCCGTTGGCGCGGATCCCTCGCACTCCACAATCGTGATGCCCAGTAACTCCGCGACTTCACGGGCTTCCGGGGTGATGATGCTGGCGCGCAGCACCACCGACATCTCTTGTTCGCCTCGTGCGTGCGCCGCACGTATATCGTTAGCTGTGATAAGTGTTTTCACCTGCCCCTTCCTCCTTTTGGCTGAGCTCAGTCAGATAGTCCACCAGGTGCTGCACGCTTTGCGGGTCATGGCTGTTGAGCTCAAAAATCGGCTCCTGAAACCCAATTCCGCGCAGTAATTCCCGCGTTGCGGTTACGTCGGCATCCGGCATATCCGTTTTGCTGATCACGGCGATGTGTCGTTTACTGGCACCGATATCTAACAGCCCGGCAGGTAAGCGACTTTCTTTGTCATTGGCCGCATGGACATAAATCAACGTATCTACATCCTGCAGCGTGGTAATTAAGGCGTGATACCAGCGGGGATGACTAAAATATTCCCCCGGCGTATCGATATCGCCATTTTCATTAAATTCCACGGCCTGGGTTTTTCTGGCGAGGGAATAATTTCCCTGTAATGCATTAAAAAGCGTTGTTTTTCCCGCGCCGACAGTGCCAACAAACGCAATACGTTTCATGAGCACCTCAAAATTAGCTTTTCGTCAGGTCGCAGAGCGTGAAATGTAATAACCGACCCAGCCCGCTGACCGTTTGCAATAAGGCCTCTTCTACCGCGCCAACGGAGCCGTAGATCACCAGCGCGCCGCTGAACCTGTCGAGAAAACCGATGTGTACGTCAGCCGCCTTCATCGCCAGATCGCCAGCAATCATGGCGGTTTCACCCGGCGTCAGGGTCATAATGCCAATGGCACCTGCTTCGGGAACGCCGATCTTTTTCGCCAGTTCTTCACCAGGATGCGCAATGAGATGCGCCAGCGTGACCTGTTTGCCCGGCACAAATTCCTGAATGATGCGTTCTTTATCCATTGCTCACCGCCTGTGTTAAGACTGGGCTTATCGTGGCAATTTTTTGTCAGGGTAAATAACAAAATTCGGCAAGGTGATTTAAAAGGTGAAGTGGATCACTAATACGCGGAAAATAAAAAGGCGCGGGAAAAACCCGCGCCGGAATTAATTAAAGTAAAATTACAGCGGCTGTGTTTGTGCTTCAACCACCGCCAGCGCGACCATATTAACGATTCGACGAACAGAGGCGATCGGCGTTAATACATGAACGGGTTTCGAGACCCCCATCAGTACCGGCCCAACAGTGACCCCTTCCGAGCTGGAAACACGCAGCAGGTTGTAACTAATACGCGCCGCTTCCATATTCGGCATCACCAGAATATTGGCCGAGCCTTTCAGCGGGCTGTCCGGCATCCGGTCATTACGAATGCTTTCCACCAGCGCGGCATCACCATGCATTTCGCCGTCAATCATCAGGTCAGGCGCACGTGCTTTGATAATCTCCAGCGCGGCACGCATTTTGCCGGCAGACGGACAGTTGGACGAACCAAAGTTAGAATGTGACAGCAGCGCCACTTTCGGTTCGATACCAAAGCGACGCACGGTTTCCGCCGCCATCACGGCGATTTCCGCCAGCTCTTCCGGCTCAGGATCGTCATTGACGTAGGTATCGGCAATAAAGGTGTTGCCGCTCGGCAGCAGTAACGCGTTCATCGCCCCGGCGGTATGGACGCCTTCACGGTAGCCAAACACCGCTTTCACCACGCTGAAGTGTTCATGGTAATCACCGATAGTGCCGCAGATCATCGCATCCGCTTCACCGCGCTGTACCATGATCGCCCCAATCACCGTGGTGTTGGCGATCACCGCACGCTGCGCCTGCTCCTGGGTAATGCCTCGACGCTTCATGATCTGGTAGTACTCGTTCCAGTACTCTTTAAAGCGCGGATCGGATTCATTGTTGACGATCTCAAAATCGACGCCTGCTTTGATCTGCAGCCCCAGTTTTTGAATGCGCATTTCGATTACGCCCGGACGGCCGATCAGGATCGGCTTCGCCAGTCCCAGCGTGATCAGTTCTTGCGTTGCGTGCAGCACACGCGCCTCTTCCCCTTCCGGCAACACGACACGCTTCGGTGCTTTGCGTGCCAGCGAGAAAATCGGTTTCATGAACAGGTTGGTTTTGTAAACAAACTCGGTCAGTTTGTCGATATAGGCGTCAAAATCGGCAATCGGGCGCGTCGCCACGCCGGAATTCATCGCCGCTTTGGCAACCGCTGGTGCGATTTTAACAATCAGACGCGGGTCGAACGGTTTTGGAATGATGTATTCCGGGCCGAAGCTCAGATCCTGGTCGCCATAGGCCGAGGCCACGACTTCGCTTTGCTCGGCATGCGCCAGTTCGGCAATGGCATGGACCGCAGCCAGCTTCATCTCTTCGTTGATTGCCGTCGCGCCAACGTCCAGTGCGCCACGGAAAATGAACGGGAAGCACAGGACGTTGTTGACCTGGTTCGGGTAGTCGGAACGGCCGGTACAGATGATGGCGTCCGGACGCACCGCTTTTGCCAACGGCGGCAGAATTTCCGGTTCCGGGTTAGCCAGCGCCAGAATCATCGGCGCGCGGGCCATTTTCTTGACCATCTCCTGGGTCAGCACTTTCGGGCCTGAACACCCAAGGAAAATATCCGCGCCGTCAATAACGTCATCCAGCGTCCGTTTGCCGTCATCATCTACCGCGTAGGCCGCTTTGGTTTCAGCCATATTCGGCTCGCGACCTTTGTAGATAACGCCTTTGGAGTCGCAGACCACAATGTTGTGTTTCTGCATTCCCAGCGCCACCAGCAGGTTCATACAGGCGATCGCCGCCGCGCCCGCGCCGGATACCACCATCCGCACGTCGGAGATATTTTTCTCTACCACCCGCAGGCCGTTAAGAATGGCGGCGGTACTGATGATCGCGGTGCCGTGCTGATCGTCATGGAACACCGGAATATTCATGCGTTCGCGCAGTTTCTGTTCGATGTAGAAACACTCCGGCGCTTTGATGTCTTCCAGGTTGATCCCGCCGAACGTCGGTTCCAGCGCGGCAACGACGTTAATAAATTTGTCCGGATCGAGCTCATCGACTTCGATATCGAACACATCAATACCGGCGAATTTCTTAAACAGAACGCCTTTGCCTTCCATGACCGGTTTACCGGCCAGCGCACCGATATTGCCTAAGCCCAGCACCGCCGTCCCGTTAGAGATAACGGCAACCAGGTTGCCACGCGCGGTGTATTTATACGCAGCCAGCGGGTCTTTTTCGATTTCAAGACAAGGTGCCGCGACGCCCGGCGAGTAGGCCAGCGCCAGATCGCGCTGCGTGGCAAGGGGCTTGGTCGGAGAAACCTGGATTTTACCAGGTACCGGGAATTCGTGGAAATCAAGGGCGCTTTGCTTTAACTGGTCATCCATCTTGTTGTTCCTTTCACGTATCGTTCAAAAAAGTCACGCGCAGCCAGGTGCGTCGCACATTATCACCGCACTGCGGGACGCAAACTTTGAAGGTCCCCAAACTATCACGACTTAAATAAAGATTTCGTAATCAACTCATAACAACCATGTTACCTGCTTAAGCCAGCAATACCATGCCTGTCTGCTATGCTTTTTTGTGGTGCACATCATGAATTTCTCAGAAGTGTGATTTTAAGCACTCACCTAACACGTTACTTTTCAAGGAGTATTTCCTATGAACCAGTTAGACGGCATCAAACAATTCACCACTGTCGTGGCCGACAGCGGCGATATTGAATCTATTCGTCATTACCAACCCCAGGATGCCACCACCAACCCTTCCCTGCTGCTGAAAGCCGCTGGCCTGGCGCACTACGCGCATCTGATTGACGATGCGATCCGCTGGGGAAAGCAGCGGGGTAAAACCCAGGAACAGCAGGTTGCCGAAGCCTGCGACAAACTGGCGGTCAATTTTGGTGCGGAAATTCTTAAAAGCATTCCGGGACGCGTGTCGACCGAAGTGGATGCCCGCCTCTCCTTCGATCAACAAAAGAGTATCGACAAGGCCCGCCACCTGGTGGATTTGTACCAGCAGCAGGGGATCGATAAATCCCGCATACTGATCAAACTGGCCTCCACATGGGAAGGTATTCGCGCGGCAGAAGCGTTAGAGAAAGAGGGAATTAACTGCAACCTGACGCTGCTGTTTTCCTTTGCTCAGGCCCGCGCCTGCGCTGAAGCGGGCGTCTTTTTGATCTCTCCGTTTGTCGGGCGCATCTATGACTGGTATCAGGCGCGCAGCCCGATGGACCCGTACGTTGTCGAGCAAGATCCCGGCGTGAAGTCGGTGCGCAATATCTACGATTACTTCAAACAGCATCGTTATGACACCATCGTCATGGGCGCCAGTTTTCGCCGCACTGAGCAGATCCTCGCGTTGGCCGGCTGCGATCGCCTGACGATTGCCCCCAATCTCCTGAAAGAATTACAGGAAAAAGAAGAACCGGTCGTGCGCAAGCTGGTGCCGTCTTCGCAAACCTTCCATCGTCCCGCCCCCATGAGCGAAGCTGAATTCCGCTGGGAGCATAACCAGGATGCGATGGCGGTCGAGAAACTCTCTGACGGCATCCGTCAGTTCGCCGTCGACCAACGCAAACTGGAAGACCTGCTTGCGGCCAAACTCTAAACCTTGCCACGGAGTGTTCTATGTCCCGTAAAGACCTTGCCAATGCCATTCGTGCGCTCAGTATGGACGCTGTTCAGAAAGCCAATTCCGGTCACCCCGGCGCGCCGATGGGAATGGCGGATATCGCCGAAGTGCTGTGGAACGATTTTCTTAAGCACAACCCGACCGATCCAACCTGGTACGATCGCGATCGTTTTATTCTTTCGAACGGTCACGCCTCTATGCTGCTCTATAGTCTGCTGCATCTGTCAGGCTATGACCTGCCGCTTGAAGAGTTGAAAAACTTCCGCCAGTTGCATTCCAGAACGCCAGGCCACCCGGAAATCGGCTATACGCCAGGCGTGGAAACCACCACCGGGCCGCTGGGCCAGGGGCTGGCGAACGCCGTCGGTTTAGCCATTGCCGAACGCACGCTGGCGGCACAGTTCAACCAGCCGGACCACGAGATTGTCGATCACTTCACGTATGTGTTTATGGGCGACGGTTGCCTGATGGAAGGCATTTCGCATGAGGTCTGTTCGCTGGCGGGAACGCTGGGGCTGGGCAAGCTGATCGGTTTTTACGATCACAACGGTATCTCCATTGATGGTGAAACCGACGGCTGGTTTACCGATGATACCGCCAAACGCTTTGAGGCTTACCACTGGCATGTCGTCCACGAGATTGATGGCCACGACCCGGAAGCGGTGAAGAGAGCGATTCAGGAAGCGCAGAGCGTGAAGGACAAACCGTCGCTGATTATCTGCCGCACGGTGATCGGCTTTGGCTCACCGAACAAAGCAGGGAAAGAGGAATCCCACGGCGCGGCGCTGGGCGAAGAAGAAGTGGCGCTGACCCGCCAAAAACTCGGCTGGCACCATCCGGCATTTGAGATCCCGAAAGAGATTTATCGCGCCTGGGACGCCCGCGAAAAAGGCGAGAAAGCGCAACAGCACTGGAACGAAAAATTCGCCGCTTACCAGAAAGCGCACCCGCAACTGGCCGCGGAGTTCACACGCCGCATGACCGGCGGTCTGCCAGAGGCGTGGGAAAAAACCACACAGAAATACATCAACGAGTTACAGGCAAACCCCGCCAAAATCGCCACCCGCAAGGCATCGCAAAATACTCTCAACGTCTACGGCCCACTTCTGCCGGAGCTGTTAGGCGGTTCGGCGGATCTGGCGCCGAGCAACCTGACAATCTGGAAAGGCTCGACCTCACTGAAAGAAGATCTGGCGGGCAATTACATTCACTATGGCGTGCGTGAATTTGGTATGACCGCCATCGCCAACGGTATCGCCCATCATGGCGGGTTCGTGCCCTATACCGCCACCTTCCTGATGTTCGTTGAATATGCGCGTAATGCGGCGCGTATGGCGGCGCTGATGAAGGCGCGGCAAATCATGGTCTATACCCACGATTCTATTGGCCTCGGGGAAGACGGTCCGACGCACCAGGCGGTGGAACAGCTTGCCAGCCTGCGTCTGACGCCCAATTTCAGCACCTGGCGTCCGTGCGATCAGGTTGAAGCCGCGGTGGGTTGGAAGCTGGCGGTCGAGCGCCATGATGGCCCCACGGCGCTGATCCTGTCACGACAAAACCTGGCGCAGGTTGAACGCACGCCGGAGCAGGTGAAAGCGATCGCCCGCGGTGGCTACGTGCTGAAAGACAGCGGCGGCAAACCGGATATCATTCTGATTGCCACCGGGTCAGAAATGGAGATTACCCTGCAGGCCGCGGAGAAATTGACCGGCGAAGGGCGTAACGTCCGCGTGGTATCGCTGCCCTCAACGGATATTTTCGATGCCCAGGACGAGACATACCGCGAGTCGGTGCTGCCATCGAACGTCAGCGCGCGCGTCGCGGTCGAAGCCGGTATTGCCGATTACTGGTACAAATATGTGGGCTTAAAAGGGGCGATTGTCGGGATGACCGGCTACGGTGAATCCGCGCCAGCAGAGAAGCTGTTCCCTTACTTCGGCTTTACGGTGGAGAACATTGTGGAGAAAGCACACAAGGTTTTGAACGCCTGATGTCTGCAACGCCGGATGACGACTGCGTCGTCATCCGATAAAAAATCAACGCGTGATCCATAGCGTGGGCCAGGCATCTGGCCCATGCCAGCCATCACAGCTCGGCTCTTCGGCATAACGCACCAGACGAAAACGCTGACCGTCAAAACGCCAGCGAGTCTGGATGCCGCAGTCCGTTAATCCCCGCCCTTTTGCCAGGGTAACCAGTTCACGCGACTTCTCATCAAACACGGCGTTCATTAACTCCATGTCGTTACTTTCCGCGCCGCTGTTAAACGGTAAACGTAGGCGTACGGCGTGTGAGGCCAGTGGTTTTTTCCGCGACACGATCCACGCCAGATCGATCGTGTTGTACGCTCCGGCTTCGCAGGCAATCATCAACAGGGCTTTGTCATCGGTAAGGGCGGTCACCCGCACCTCACGGCGTGAAGGATCGAGTGAACACTTAATGCCGTTTATTCGCCAGTTGCCGTAATCAAGAAGGTCGTTGCGTTCGTCGAGGGAGAGCGGTGTGGGTGTTGGGTTAACGACGGCTACGCCTTTCAGCGCCGGTGCCGGTGGCACGCTCAGTGGAGGATCGTCCCCTTTCTCAATCCACGCCGTTTCGCTGCCCACCCGCTTCTGCTGCGCGTCGATGAACAACAGCGCCGCTTTCAGCCCGGCCAGCGAAATGGTTTGATTGCCCTTTTGCAGGGTAATCGCCTTCCCGTCCTGAATCGTCAGCAGAAATTCAGCGATAGTCGCCGGATCATCTGTCATCAGGTGCCACGGCGTCATTCTCCAGTGATCTGGGCTCAGCGCCAACGGTTTGCCATCCAGCAACAGGCGTGGCGCGATATCCGCTTCGTTGGTGGGCGCGGTCAATCCGCCAAGATCGAGGCGCAAAACGGCATCGGTATGCGCCCCGGCACTGCGGCTCAGCGTCATCACCAGCCCGCCATGTTCACCGGTGTTACGCGCGACGCAAAAATTCTGGTTATTACAGGTTACCTGCCAGTCAGAAAAGGCCTGTTGCGCGGGCGCGGCCCACAGCAAGCGGGCCGGAATCAGGCCGAGCAGGAAAAGGAAAATAACGCGATAGCGCATGGACGGTAATAACCCCAGAAGTCAAACAACAACACAGGTCGTATCTTCGTTGTGCTGTTGACCATGCTCAATCGGATTTGTCGGATAGATTCAATCATTCGTAAAGAAATATAAACCTTATTTATCAATCCATTAAATGTGAGGATTGTAAATAGTTGAGCAATAACACGGTCTTACCGTCTCGTATTTCACCGGTTTTAATCATCTCCAGTGCCTGAGTAAACGGTAATTCCAGCACGTCGATGTCTTCGTCTTCCACACCACCCCCCGCGTTAGCACGCTGGCTTTCGCTGTATTCGGCGATAAAAAAGTGAATCAGCTCCGTCACACCGCCGGGAGACATGTACAGCTCAAAGAGCTTGCGCACCTCACCCACTTCATAGCCTGTCTCTTCAATGGCCTCTTTGCGAATGCAGGCTTCCGGCTCGTCGTTGTCCAGTAACCCGGCGCAGGTTTCAATCAACTGCCCGCTTTCGTTACCGTTCACCCACGTCGCTACGCGGAACTGACGAATCAGCACCACCGTCTTTTTCTCTGCGTTATACAGCAGGATCGTTGCCCCATTGCCGCGATCGTACACTTCACGTTTGTGGCGGATGACGTCGCCGTTCGAGCGGGTCAGATCGTAGGTAATATTGCGCAGGATGAAATAGTTATCAGAAAGGACTTTGTCTTTAACGAGGGTGATTTTTTGCGACATATCGACTCCACAGCGTAAGAAGAGAAATTATACTACGCCGTGAAGCCGGATTTGTCTGTGTAAGATAAGGCTGATTTATGCCGGACAGAGGTGAATTGTAGACCTGATAAGCGCAGCGCTATCAAGCCGGATGTCGGCTACGCCTTATCCGGCCTACGGGATAATCGAACGTTTACCGCCCCAGCCAGTCGATGATCCCCTGCGCCGCATGGCGTCCTTCCGCCATTGCGGTGACCACCAGATCGGCGCCCCGTACGGCATCGCCACCGGCAAAGATCTTCGGGTTACTGGTCTGGTAACGGTATGTGCTCTCAACGTTCGCCGCGATGCGCCCCCAGTTGTCCACTTGCACTCCATGGCTCTCCAGCCACGGCATCCCGTGCGGATGGAAACCAAACGCCATGATCACGGCATCTGCCGGCATCACAAATTCACTGCCAGCAATCGGCACCGGACGGCGGCGTCCCTGGGCATCCGGCTCACCCAATTGCGTACGCAGAAAACGAATGCCGCAAACGCGCCCGTCCGCGCTCAGTTCCAGATCGACCGGCTGCACGTTGAACTCGAACTTCGCCCCTTCCTCACGCGCGTTTTTCACCTCTTTCTTCGAACCCGGCATGTTGGCTTCGTCACGGCGATAGGCGCAGGTGACCTGGCTTGCGCCATGACGCAGCGCGGTACGGACACAGTCCATCGCCGTGTCGCCACCGCCCAACACCACCACGTTAAGTCCGGCGGTGTTGATGTACGGCTCTTCAGGACATTCGTCCAGTCCCATCACCTGTTTAGTATTGGCGATCAGGAATGGCAGCGCGTCATAGACGCCCGGAGCCTCTTCGTTAGGCAGGTCGGCCTTCATCGAACGATAGGTTCCCACGCCGACAAAAACGGCATCGTAATCCTCCAGCAGCGCCTCCATTTTCACATCCCTGCCCACTTCGCAGTTCAGCTCAAAATGGATCCCCATCGCGCTGAAAATTTCCCGACGGCGCGCCAGCAGTGATTTATCCAGTTTGAAGGCCGGAATGCCAAAGGTCAGCAGTCCGCCGATTTCAGGGTGACGATCAAAAACCGTGGCGCTGACGCCGTGACGCGCCAGCACGTCGGCACAGGCAAGCCCTGCCGGACCGGCGCCAATAATCGCCACACGCTTATCGACCTTCTGGACATGGCTCAGATCCGGTCGCCAGCCGTTACCCAGCGCGCGGTCAGAAATGTAGCGTTCAATGTTGCCGATCGTCACCGCGCCGTGCTCGTCGCGCACCGTACAGGCGCCTTCGCAAAGGCGATCCTGCGGACAGACGCGCCCGGTAATCTCCGGCAAACAGTTCGTCTGGTGAGACAACTCCACTGCCGCATCAATATTTCCGGCTTTCACCAGTTCAATCCACTGAGGGATGTGGTTATGTAGCGGGCAGGTCCATTCGCAAATACTGTGTTCACCACACTTCAGGCAGCGTGAGGCCTCCCGCTCCGCCTGAGCCGTGCGAAACGGCAGATAGATTTCGTCAAAGCACACTTTTCGCGCGTCGATAGCCAGTTTGTCCGGCTCACCGCGCGCCGGCGTCGCGTGCATTTGCTCAATTTTACTTTTCACTCTGGCGGACAGCGGCGTCACCTCCGCATGCCAGGGCTGGTTCTCCTGGCGGGCGGTACGTAAGCGGCGCGCTTTCGCCAGATGCGTGAGCGAGGCTTCCGTCACCAGTTGCAGCGCGTCCGCAGGACAGTTCTCCACGCAGGCCGGCCCCTTTTCCCGCCCCTGACAGAGGTCGCATTTATGTGCTGTGGCTTTGACCTTATCGTTGGCGACGGGGGTCAGGACGATTTGCATGGTGCCAAACGGACAAGCCACCACGCAGGATTTACAGCCGATACACTTTTGCTGATTGACCTGCACGCTGTCGTTGACGTGGCTTATCGCTCCATTCGGACAACTGCGGGCGCAGGGCGCATCTTCGCAATGGTGGCAGGTCACTGCACTTCGCTGATGCTGATGCCTGATAACCGTGATCCGGGGCTGGTAGTGACGTTGGCTAAGGACGTGTTGCTCTTCATTGTGGGCCAAAACGCAAGCGACTTCACAGGCATGGCATCCCAGGCACTGTTGGCTGTTGGCCATAATAAAACGGTTCATGGCGACCTTCTTTTTTGGTTGTAAAAACCTTATTCTTTATATAAGTGTTGTTATTAACCGACTGACCACACGTCGGCAATGTTCATTTGCCCAGGAAGCACAACTATTTCTACTGAACCTGTGGCAGATCAATTTATTTCAGCCCAGGTGAAATTACGTTTCAGTTCTGCGAGAGATTTTTCATCGTAAGCACTTTTAAAGGAAATTACGCGTGTGATCGTCAAACGCCCCGTCTCGGCCAGCCTGGCCCGGGCTTTTTTTTACATTGTCCTGCTCTCGATTCTCTCAACCGGCGTGGCGTTACTGACGCTGGCGAGTAGCCTGCGGGATGCCGAAGCCATTAACGTGGCGGGTTCATTACGTATGCAGAGCTATCGTCTGGGGTACGATCTGCAAAGCCGCAGCCCGCAATTAAACGCCCATCGTCTGCTCTTTCAACAGGCCCTCAACTCATCGGCGTTAAGCAATCTGAATGCCTGGTATGTGCCTCAGGCGGTGAAAGGTCGCTACGCGCAACTGCATGCCAACTGGCTGGAGATGAATGCCCGCCTGATTGATGGTGATCTGCAGTGGTATCAGAACAACATTAATGCCTACGTCGATAAGATCGATCTCTTCGTGCTGGCCTTGCAGCACTATGCCGAACGCAAAGTCATGCTGGTGGTCGGGATCTCGCTGGCGGGCGGTATCGGGATCTTTACTCTCGTCTTTTTCACCCTGCGCCGTATTCGTCATCAGGTTGTGCGCCCACTGAACCAACTGGTAATGGCCAGCCAGCGCATCGAACACGGTCAGTTTGATTCGCCGCCGCTGGATACGCACCTTCCCAACGAACTGGGGCTACTGGCGAAGACCTTTAATCAGATGTCGAGCGAATTGCATAAGCTGTACCGCTCGCTGGAAGCGAAGGTCGAAGAAAAGACCCACGATCTCCATGAAGCCAAGCGGCGTCTGGAAGTGCTGTACCAGTGTTCTCAGGCGCTGAATACCAGTCAGATTGATGTGCACTGCTTCCGCCATATTTTGCAGATTGTCCGTGATAACGAAGCGGCACTATTTCTGGAGCTTACCGTCGGCGAAAACTGGCGTATCAGTGAAGGTGAAAAACAGGCCGACCTGCCGATGCAAATCCTGCCGGTGACCATGCAGGAGACGGTCTACGGCGAGCTGCACTGGCAAAGTCAACATGTCGCCAGCGCGATCCCGCTGTTAAACAGCGTATCGACAATGCTGGGGCGCGGCCTGTACTTCAACCATGCGCAAAAACACTTCCAGCAACTGTTGCTGATGGAAGAGCGCGCCACTATTGCCCGTGAACTGCATGACTCTCTGGCGCAGGTGCTCTCGTATCTGCGCATTCAGTTGACGCTGCTCAAACGCGCCATTCCTGAGGATAACGCCCCGGCGCAGGCCATTATGGATGACTTCTCGCGGGCGCTGAACGACGCCTATCGTCAGTTGCGTGAACTGCTGACCACCTTCCGTCTGACCCTGCAACAGGCCGATTTACCTTCCGCACTGCATGAAATGCTCGAAGCGCTACAAGGGCAAACTGCCGCTAAACTCACTCTGGACTGCCGGTTGCCGACGCTGGCGCTCGATGCGCAGATGCAGGTCCATCTGTTACAGATTATCCGGGAAGCGGTGCTCAACGCGATGAAGCACGCCAGTGCCAGTGAGATTGCCGTCAGCTGTGTGACTGCGCCGGATGGCAATCACACGGTGTATATTCGCGATAACGGCGTGGGCATTGGCGAACCTAAAGAACCGGCGGGGCATTACGGCCTGAACATTATGCGCGAGCGCGCGGAACGTCTTGGCGGCACGTTAAGTTTTTCGCAGCCTTCCGGCGGTGGGACGTTAGTGAGCATTAGCTTTCGCTCGACAGAATCAGAAGAGGATGCGAGTCATCTGGCATAAAATCGCACAAAACCGGACGTGAGCATGTGGGAAGCTGACAAACACTGTAATCAGGCATGATAATTTACATTATCTCCTTTTTTTCTCCACGTTTGGCTCGTACCTTCCCGATACAGTGAAGCAAGTCATACCTATAAAGATATGTAGAATAATGAGGTCCTCTTTCTGATGGCGAATTTCTTTATCGATCGCCCCATATTTGCCTGGGTGCTGGCTATTCTGTTGTGTCTGACAGGTACCCTGGCGATTTTCTCTTTGCCGGTGGAGCAATATCCTGATCTGGCACCGCCAAACGTGCGCATCACGGCAAACTATCCCGGCGCTTCCGCCCAAACGCTGGAAAACACTGTTACACAGGTCATTGAGCAGAACATGACTGGCCTCGATAATCTGATGTACATGTCATCGCAAAGCAGCGGCACCGGGCAAGCGTCGGTTACGCTGAGCTTCGTGGCGGGCACCGATCCGGATGAAGCCGTACAACAGGTCCAGAACCAGTTACAGTCGGCGATGCGTAAACTGCCGCAGGCGGTACAGAACCAGGGTGTCACGGTCCGTAAGACCGGGGATACCAACATCCTGACGATTGCTTTTGTCTCCACCGACGGGTCGATGGATAAGCAGGATATCGCGGACTACGTCGCCAGTAATATTCAGGATCCGCTCAGTCGGGTGAGCGGCGTCGGCGACATCGATGCCTACGGCTCGCAATATTCCATGCGCATCTGGCTGGATCCGGCAAAGCTCAACAGCTTCCAGATGACGGCGAAAGATGTCACCGACGCCATTGAGTCGCAGAACGCGCAGATCGCCGTCGGACAGCTTGGCGGAACCCCTTCCATTGATACCCAGGCGCTGAATGCCACCATTAATGCCCAGTCGCTGCTGCAAACGCCGGAACAGTTTCGCGCCATTACGCTACGTGTCAATCAGGATGGTTCAGAAGTAACCCTGGGCGATGTCGCCACCGTCGAAATGGGGGCTGAGAAGTATGACTATCTCAGCCGCTTCAATGGCAATGCGGCATCCGGTCTTGGAGTGAAACTGGCGTCGGGGGCCAACGAAATGGCCACCGCGACCCAGGTCATTAAGCGTCTGGATGAACTGGCGCAATACTTCCCACATGGTCTTGAGTACAAGGTGGCCTATGAAACCACCTCCTTTGTTAAAGCCTCGATTGAAGACGTGGTGAAAACACTGCTGGAAGCCATCGCGCTGGTGTTCCTCGTGATGTACCTGTTCCTGCAAAATTTCCGCGCCACGCTGATCCCCACCATTGCCGTACCGGTGGTACTGATGGGGACGTTTTCGGTGCTCTATGCCTTCGGCTACAGCATCAATACCCTGACGATGTTTGCGATGGTACTGGCAATCGGCCTGCTGGTGGATGACGCCATCGTGGTTGTGGAAAACGTCGAGCGTATTATGAGTGAGGAAGGCCTCACGCCGCGCGAGGCGACGCGAAAATCGATGGGACAAATTCAGGGTGCGCTGGTCGGTATCGCGATGGTGCTGTCAGCCGTCTTCGTACCGATGGCCTTTTTTGGCGGAACCACTGGGGCAATCTACCGTCAGTTCTCCATTACCATTGTGGCGGCCATGGTGCTTTCCGTTCTGGTGGCGATGATCCTTACCCCTGCCCTGTGCGCCACTTTGCTTAAACCACTGCATAAAGGCGAGCATCACGGGCAAACCGGTTTCTTCGGCTGGTTTAACCGTACCTTCAACCGTAACGCCGAACGCTACGAAAAAGGCGTTGCCAAAATTCTGCATCGCAGCCTGCGCTGGCTCCTGATTTATGTGCTGCTGCTTGGCGCGATGGTGGTTCTGTTCCTGCGTCTGCCGACCTCGTTCCTGCCGCTGGAAGATCGCGGCATGTTTATCACCTCGGTTCAGTTGCCAAGCGGCTCGACGCAGCAACAAACCTTAAAAGTGGTACAGGAAGTCGAGAAATATTATTTCACCCAGGAAAAGGATACCGTCCAGTCCGTCTTTGCGACGGTCGGTTCTGGCCCAGGGGGCAACGGTCAGAACGTGGCACGTATGTTTGTACGCCTGAAAGACTGGAGCGAACGCGACCCGACGACTGGCACCTCGTTTGCCATTATCGAACGTGCGACGAAGGCGTTTAACAAAATCAAAGAGGCGCGGGTGTTCGCCAGCAGTCCGCCTGCTATCAGCGGTCTCGGCAGTTCCGCAGGTTTTGATATGGAACTACAAGATCACGCCGGCGCCGGTCATGACGCCTTAATGGCCGCGCGTGACCAACTGCTTCGCCTGGCGTCGCAGGATAGCGCCCTGACTCGTGTACGACACAACGGTCTGGACGACAGTCCTCAGTTGCAAATTGATGTCGACCAACGCAAAGCGCAGGCGCTGGGTGTATCCATTGACGACATCAACGATACGTTGCAGACCGCATGGGGATCGAGCTACGTCAACGACTTTATGGACCGTGGCCGCGTCAAGAAGGTCTACGTCCAGGCGGCAGCGAAATACCGTATGCTGCCAGACGACATCAACCTGTGGTACGTGCGCAATAACAGCGGCGGTATGGTGCCTTTCTCCGCCTTCGCCACCTCTCGCTGGGAGACGGGTTCTCCACGTCTGGAGCGCTACAACGGCTATTCCGCCGTCGAGATTGTCGGTGAAGCCGCACCAGGGGTGAGTACCGGGACAGCGATGGATGTGATGGAGTCGCTGGTGCGTCAGTTGCCGACCGGATTTGGACTGGAATGGACCGCCATGTCTTACCAGGAGCGACTCTCCGGAGCGCAGGCACCGGCCCTGTATGCCATTTCACTGTTGGTGGTATTCCTGTGCCTGGCTGCGCTGTATGAAAGCTGGTCAGTACCGTTCTCAGTGATGCTGGTGGTGCCGTTGGGGGTCATCGGCGCGCTGCTTGCGACCTGGATGCGTGGCCTGGAAAACGATGTCTATTTCCAGGTCGGGCTGTTGACGGTCATTGGGCTTTCGGCGAAAAACGCCATTTTGATCGTTGAATTTGCCAATGAGATGAATGAGAAAGGACACGATCTGCTGGATGCGACGCTACATGCATGTCGGCAGCGCTTACGTCCGATCCTGATGACCTCACTGGCGTTTATCTTTGGCGTACTGCCGATGACGATCAGCAGCGGCGCAGGCTCCGGCGGTCAACACGCCGTCGGGACGGGCGTCATGGGCGGGATGATCTCGGCAACGGTGCTGGCAATCTACTTCGTGCCGCTGTTTTTCGTGCTGGTGCGTCGCCGCTTCCCACTGAAGCCGCGTCCGGAATAACAGATAAAAAAAGGCGACCTGCCAACGGGTCGCCCTTTCTGTGTGATGAATCTCACACGGTATGTTCTGTTATTTGGTCATCCTTCCAGAAATTTATTTGCGAAGCATAACTTCGATAAAATCTTTCCAGTTCCCCAGTTCGCGTTCAATCATAACAACCTCTGCTTCTTATTATGGGTATTCTACAAAAACATTCTCATCTGGTGAAGACAAATTAACCGATTGCTGTGATTACATCCTCCGGGGTGTGGTTGATGTGATTACTATGGCGCGGTCACCATAAATTTTATGTGACTTACTGCAATAATTCGCAACAATCATACCTTATCTGGTACCTCTTCAATTTCGATTAAAAACAAGTGACTGCGTCGGAGAAAATTCCGAATTTTGATTAAGAAGAAAATTCCAACAAATTCAGGAATTATTATTCACATTACTTCAACAATGTTATATTTACCGATCACGATTAAATGACAAGATGTATTATCGGACGTAACGATATTGATGATTATATAATCAGTTTACGTTAATAAGGATGCACATGATTAACCTCTACGGTATTAAAAATTGCGACACCATTAAAAAGGCCCGCCGCTGGTTGGAAGCGCGTGGCATTGACTACCGTTTTCATGATTACCGTGTCGATGGTCTGGACAGCACACTTCTCACTTCATTTATCAATGAATTAGGGTGGGAACCGCTTCTCAACACCCGTGGGACGACGTGGCGAAAACTGGATGAAACCACACGCAGTCACATCACGGATGCCGCGTCCGCCGCCGCATTAATGACTGAAATGCCGGCAATCATCAAACGCCCATTGCTCTGTGCGCCCGGGAAGCCTATGCTGCTGGGTTTTAGTGGATCCAGTTATCAGCAGTTTTTTGACGAGGTGTAGTCTATGTCGTGCCCGGTTATTGAGCTGACACAACAGCTTATTCGCCGCCCTTCCCTGAGCCCGGATGATGCCGGATGTCAGGCGTTGATGATTGAACGCCTGCGCGCGATCGGTTTTACCGTTGAGCGCATGGATTTTGCGGATACACAGAATTTTTGGGCATGGCGCGGACAGGGTGAGACGCTGGCGTTTGCCGGTCACACCGACGTCGTGCCGGCGGGCGATGCCGATCGCTGGATCAACCCACCTTTCGAGCCAACCATCCGCGACGGGATGTTATTCGGCCGCGGCGCGGCGGATATGAAAGGTTCGCTGGCGGCCATGGTGGTGGCGGCAGAGCGTTTTGTCGCTCAGCACCCGAACCACAAAGGGCGGCTGGCGTTTCTGATCACCTCCGATGAAGAGGCCAGCGCGAAAAACGGTACCGTTAAGGTGGTTGAGGCGCTGATGGCGCGAAATGAGCGCCTGGATTACTGTCTGGTTGGCGAGCCCTCAAGTACTGAAGTCGTGGGTGACGTGGTGAAAAACGGCCGTCGCGGATCGCTCACCTGTAACCTGACTATCCACGGTGTGCAGGGTCACGTCGCCTATCCACACCTGGCGGATAACCCGGTACATCGTGCCGCACCGATGCTTAATGAACTGGTGAATATTGAGTGGGATCAGGGCAATGAGTTTTTCCCGGCCACCAGCATGCAGATTGCCAACGTCCAGGCGGGTACCGGTAGCAATAACGTCATCCCCGGTGAACTGTTTGTGCAGTTCAACTTCCGTTTCAGTACCGAACTGACTGACGAGATGATCAAAGCGCGGGTGCACGCGCTGCTCGAGAAACATCAGTTGCGCTATACCGTTGACTGGTGGCTCTCTGGCCAGCCGTTCCTGACCGATCGCGGGAAACTGGTGGATGCAGTCGTGAATGCCATCGAGCACTATAATGAAATTAAACCGCAGTTACTGACCACGGGCGGTACGTCCGATGGACGGTTTATCGCTCGTATGGGGGCGCAGGTCGTAGAGCTCGGTCCGGTGAATGCCACGATTCATAAAATCAATGAATGTGTGAACGCCGCCGACCTGCAACTGCTTGCCCGTATGTATCAACGTATAATGGAACAACTCGTCGCCTGACGAGATTCCTGCAAGAGGTAACGCGCATGGACTGGCTGGCAAAATATTGGTGGAGTCTGGTGCTGGTGTTTTTGGTAGGTGTGCTGCTGAATGTGATCAAGGATCTCAAACGCGTCGACCACAAAAAATTCCTCGCGAATAAACCGGAACT
>NZ_JBFWLF010000027.1:0-24838 GCF_050252275.1 Citrobacter sp.
AATGCCGGTTTCCTTCTTTGACAAACAGTCTACCGGGACGCTGCTGTCTCGTATTACTTATGATTCTGAACAGGTAGCCTCTTCGTCTTCCGGTGCGCTGATTACCGTTGTGCGTGAAGGTGCATCGATTATCGGCCTGTTCATCATGATGTTCTATTACAGCTGGCAGTTGTCGATAATCCTGGTTGTGCTGGCACCTATTGTGTCGATCGCGATTCGCGTAGTCTCCAAACGTTTTCGTGCTATCAGTAAGAATATGCAGAATACGATGGGGCAGGTGACAACCAGCGCGGAGCAGATGCTGAAAGGCCACAAAGAGGTACTGATCTTCGGTGGTCAGGGAGTGGAAACGAAGCGCTTCGACAAAGTCAGTAACAAGATGCGTTTGCAGGGGATGAAGATGGTTTCTGCTTCTTCCATTTCCGATCCTGTCATCCAGTTGATCGCTTCACTGGCGCTGGCGTTTGTGCTGTACGCAGCTAGCTTCCCAAGCGTGATGGACAGCCTGACGGCAGGGACGATCACCGTGGTCTTCTCCTCAATGATCGCCCTGATGCGTCCGTTGAAGTCGTTGACTAACGTTAACGCCCAGTTCCAGCGTGGGATGGCCGCATGCCAGACTTTATTTGCCATCCTGGATAGCGAGCAGGAAAAAGACGAAGGTAAACGTGTGATTGAGCGTGCGACCGGCGATCTGGAATTCCGCAATGTCACCTTTACCTATCCGGGGCGTGAAGTACCGGCGCTGCGTAACATCAACCTGAAAATTCCGGCGGGCAAAACCGTTGCGCTGGTGGGGCGTTCAGGTTCCGGCAAATCAACCATTGCCAGTCTGATCACGCGTTTCTATGACATCAATGAAGGTGAAATCCTGATGGATGGCCACGATCTGCGGGAATACACCCTGGCCTCGTTACGTAATCAGGTCGCGCTGGTGTCGCAAAACGTACATCTGTTCAACGACACGGTGGCGAATAACATCGCCTACGCGCGAACTGAGCAGTATAGCCGTGAGGAGATCGAAGAAGCGGCTCGTATGGCTTATGCCATGGACTTTATCAATAAGATGGATAACGGCCTTGATACGGTGATCGGTGAAAACGGCGTGCTGCTTTCCGGTGGTCAACGTCAACGTATCGCCATTGCGCGTGCTTTACTGCGCGACAGCCCGATTCTGATACTTGATGAAGCCACGTCAGCGCTGGATACCGAATCTGAACGCGCCATTCAGGCGGCGCTGGACGAACTGCAGAAAAACCGCACCTCGCTGGTAATTGCGCACCGTCTTTCAACCATCGAACAGGCCGATGAAATTGTGGTCGTGGAAGATGGGCTGATTGTGGAGCGCGGTACGCACAACGAGCTGCTGGAACACCGTGGCGTTTACGCGCAACTGCACAAAATGCAATTTGGTCAATGATCGCACGCATCT
Source organism: Citrobacter sp. (assembly GCF_050252275.1). Taxonomy (NCBI): domain Bacteria; kingdom Pseudomonadati; phylum Pseudomonadota; class Gammaproteobacteria; order Enterobacterales; family Enterobacteriaceae; genus Citrobacter; species Citrobacter sp. Next base: position 1,433 of record NZ_JBFWLF010000027.1, read on the forward strand.
GGTCCGGTGAGTCGCCCTTGTGGCGACTGTTACTCCCACTTTCCTGGCTATACGGCCTGGTGAGCGGGGCGATCCGTCTGTGCTACACGCTCGGGATCAAACGCGCCTGGCGCGCACCGGTGCCGGTGGTGGTGGTCGGTAATTTGACGGCAGGTGGCAATGGCAAAACGCCGGTAGTGATCTGGTTGGTGGAACAACTCCAGCAGCGCGGTCTTCGCGTTGGGGTAGTTTCTCGTGGATATGGCGGCAAAGCCGCGTCCTATCCCTTGCTGCTGAATGCCGAAACCACCACGGCGGAAGCGGGTGATGAGCCGGTGCTGATTTATCAGCGCACCGGCGCGCCAGTTGCCGTGTCGCCCAACCGGGCTGACGCGGTAAAAGCGATTCTGGCGCATCACGATGTGCAGATTATCGTTACTGATGATGGTCTTCAGCACTACCGTCTGGCGCGCGATGTCGAGATTGTGGTGGTTGATGGCGTTCGTCGCTTCGGCAACGGCTGGTGGTTACCGGCAGGTCCGATGCGGGAGCGGGCAGGTCGCCTGAAAACGGTGGATGCGGTTATTGTCAATGGCGGTATTCCACAGGCGGGTGAGATCCCGATGCATCTGGCGCCAGGACAGGCTGTGAACCTGCGTACCGGTGAGCGCCGTGATGTCGCGCAATTGCAAAATGTCGTGGCAATGGCCGGTATTGGTCATCCGCCACGCTTTTTTGCCACGTTAGCGTCCTGTGGCGTACAGCCGCAAAAATGTGTTCCTCTGGCGGATCATCAGGCATTGACTTCGCAGGATATCAACGGCTTACTAAACGGGCCGCAAACGCTGGTCATGACGGAGAAGGACGCCGTGAAGTGCCGCGCCTTTGCCGAAGACAACTGGTGGTATCTTCCTGTCGATGCACATTTATCGGGGACTGAACCTGAGAAATTACTCGAAAAATTGATCTCGCTGACACGTTAGCGCACCACCATGACGGCAGCGTACAAATGAGGGAATCATGAATGTCGTTGCTGTACCTCTCACTTACGGATGCCCGTAACCTTCATCTCGCCGCCCAGGGATTGTTAAAAAAACCACGTCGTCGCGCGTTGGCAAGCGATATCCTGCCGACGATTACCCGTATGTCGCTGCTACAAATCGATACCATCAATATTGTCGCCCGCAGTCCCTACCTTGTGTTGTTCAGTCGACTGGGCAATTACACCCCACAGTGGCTGGATGATGCGTTGGCGCAGGGTGAACTGATGGAGTACTGGGCCCATGAGGCCTGTTTCCTGCCGCGTAGTGATTTTACGCTGATACGCCACCGGATGCTGGCACCTGAAAAAATGGGCTGGAAGTACCAGGCGGCGTGGATGGAAGAGCATGCTGGCGAAATTGAGCAACTGTTGCAGCATATTCATCAAAATGGACCGGTACGCTCGGCTGACTTTGAGCATCCGCGTAAAGGCAACAGCGGCTGGTGGGACTGGAAGCCGCACAAGCTGCATCTGGAAGGGTTGTTTACGGCAGGAAAAGTGATGGTGATTGAGCGTCGCAATTTCCAGCGCGTGTACGATCTCACGCATCGCGTGATGCCACACTGGGATGATGAACGCGATTTGCTACCCCGGGCGCAAGCAGAATCTGTCATGCTGGACAACAGTGCGCGCAGCCTGGGTATTTTTCGTGAGCAGTGGCTGGCAGATTACTACCGCCTGAAACGTCCTGAGTTACAAAACTGGCGCGACGTGCGGGTTGAACAGCAGTACATCATTCCGGTAGAGGTCGAAAAACTTGGTCGGCTGTGGTTGCATGCGGATTTGCTGCCGCTACTTGAACAGGCACAGGCAGGCAAGCTGACAGCGACGCATAGCGCAGTACTGTCGCCGTTTGATCCGGTGGTTTGGGATCGCAAACGTGCGGAGCAACTGTTCGATTTCAGCTATCGGCTGGAGTGCTACACGCCAGCCCCAAAGCGCCAGTATGGTTATTTTGTCCTGCCTTTACTGCACCGGGGTCAGTTGGTGGGGCGGATGGACGCCAAAATGCACCGTAAAACGGGCGTACTGGAAGTGATTTCTCTCTATCTGCAAGAAGGCGTAAAGCCAGGAGTGACGCTGCAAAATGGGCTACAGCAGGCGATAACCGATTTTGCCCGCTGGCAGAATGCCGTTCGCGTGACGCTCGGCCGCTGTCCGGCAGGGATATTTACGCAATGTCGACAGGGGTGGGAAATAGACGCAGTCGCATGAGCGAGTATGATAAGATCTCTGCATTCATTACCCGGTCCATCTGGAGGAACTATGGATCATCGACTGCTTGAAATCGTTGCCTGCCCGGTCTGTAACGGCAAACTCTGGTACAACCAGGAAAAACAAGAACTGATCTGCAAACTGGATAACCTCGCTTTTCCGCTGCGTGATGGCATTCCCGTTTTGCTGGAAACCGAGGCCCGTGTATTAGCGGCTGATGAGCGTAAATCATGAGTTTTGTCGTCATTATTCCTGCCCGCTACGCCTCCACGCGTCTGCCGGGTAAACCGTTGCAGGACATCAACGGTAAACCGATGATTGTGCATGTGCTGGAACGCGCCCGTGAATCCGGCGCTGAGCGTATTATTGTCGCGACCGATCATGAAGAGGTCGCACGCGCCGTTGAAGTGGCGGGTGGAGAAGTGTGCATGACCCGCGTCGATCACCAGTCCGGGACAGAACGTCTGGCTGAAGTGGTTGAGAAGTGTGGTTTCAGTGATGACACCGTGATTGTCAATGTGCAGGGTGATGAGCCGATGATCCCGGCCATCATTATTCGCCAGGTGGCAGAAAACCTGGCGCAGCGTCAGGTTGGAATGGCCACGCTCGCGGTACCGATTCATAGCGCGGAAGAGGCGTTCAATCCGAATGCAGTGAAGGTGGTACTGGATGCCGAAGGCTATGCGCTGTATTTCTCGCGTGCAACGATCCCCTGGGATCGCGATCGTTTTGCGAAAAGTCGCGAGACCGTCGGCGATAATTTCCTGCGCCACCTCGGCATTTACGGCTACCGCGCCGGATTTATCCGCCGCTATGTGAGCTGGGAGCCCAGCCCGCTGGAAAACATCGAGATGCTGGAGCAACTCCGCGTGCTGTGGTACGGCGAAAAAATCCACGTGGCTGTGGCAAAAGAGGTACCTGGCACCGGTGTTGATACCGCAGAAGACCTCGAGCGCGTTCGCGCTGAAATGCGTTAATTTTCTTTACGACACTCCGCTCTTTAGTGAGAGGAGTGTCGTACCGTTACGATTTTCCACGCTTTTTCTTTTCAACAATTGATCTCATCCGGGTGACATCCGTCGGTGTGGCGCTCATTATAAAAGCAGTAGCTTTTATGAGGGCAATCTGAATGGAACAGCTGCGCGCCGAATTAAGTCATTTACTGGGCGAAAAACTGAGCCGCATTGAATGCGTGAATGAAAAAGTCGACACAGCACTGTGGTCGCTTTATGACAGCCAGGGCAACCCAATGCCGCTGATGGCCCAAAGTTTCACCACGCCGGGGGTCGCGCAACAACTGGCCTGGAAAACCACCATGTTAGCGCGTAGCGGCACTGTGCGAATGCCGGTCATTTATGGGGTGATGACTCACGATGAACATCCCGGTCCGGATGTCTTACTGCTGGAACGTCTGCGTGGCGTCCCCGTTGAAGCGCCGGCCCGGACGCCGGAGCGTTGGGAGCAGCTCAAAGATCAGATTGTCGAAGGGTTACTGGCCTGGCACCGCCAGGATAGCCGGGGGTGTGTCGGTGCGGTGGACAATACGCAGGAGAATATCTGGCCTTCCTGGTATCGTCAGCGGGTTGAGGTGCTCTGGAGTACGCTCAATCAGTTCAATAACACCGGGCTAACCATGCAGGATAAGCGCATTCTGTTTCGCACCCGCGAATGTCTGCCCGCGCTGTTTGACGGCTTTAACGACAACTGTGTGCTGGTGCATGGCAATTTCAGTCTGCGCAGCATGTTAAAAGACGCCCGGAGCGACCAGCTTCTGGCGATGGTGGGGCCTGGTATTATGCTCTGGGCACCACGGGAGTACGAACTGTTCCGGCTGGTAGATAACACGCTGGCGGAAGGACTACTCTGGCACTACCTGCAACGCGCGCCAGTGGCGGAATCGTTCATCTGGCGGCGTTGGTTATACGTGTTATGGGATGAAGTGGCGCAACTGGTCAATACCGGGCGCTTTAACCGATCTCATTTTGATCTCGCTGCGAAATCACTCCTGCCCTGGCTCGCCTGACGAGCCTTTCAACCGCTGCCAGACTCTCCCCAGCGTCTCGTAGCTTGCGCGATCGCTATGCATCAACCAGACGGGAGAGGGGATTGCCCGCTCCCACGGATTCAACGGGGAATCGATAGCCAGTTGATTCGCCGGAGCCGGCAGCGGATTTAACCCTGCCTGCTGAAAGAAAATCATTGCTCGTGGCAGATGGGAGGCTGAAGTGACCAGCAGGAATGGCGCGTCGCCGATAGCCTGCTTCACGGCAGCGGCTTCTTCCTCCGTATCCTTAGGCTTGTCGAGCGTGATGATATCTTCTTCCGGCACACCCAACGATTGCGCCACCCGTGCGCCAACTTCTGCCGTACTCACCGGATTGGTTTTGGCATTCGCGCCGGTAAAAATCAGTTTCGAACCCGGGTTAGCCCGCCACAGACGTATTCCCTCATTTAGACGCGGCAAACTGTTGTTGATCAGGTTAGAACTGGGCGCCCACTGCTGGTTCCAGGTATAGCCGCCGCCTAACACGACGATGTATTCAACTTTCTGCGTATCCTGCCAGGTGGGGTAGCTATTTTCTATCGGGCGCAGCAGATGGTCAGCAACGGGTTGCAGGCTGAGCAGGAACAGCGCCAGCCAACTGAGGCTGATAAATACTTTACCGGTTTTCTGAAAACGGCTAAACCACAGCAGTGCCAGACCGATGCCCATCATCAAGAGCAGAAAAGGGAGAGGCAACAGCATGCCGCCAATCACTTTCTTCAGCGTAAAAAGCATCCTTTTTGGTTCCTTTTTTGACCATACAGCAGAAGAATAATCGTGATATTACACCAGAGAGGTTCATTCTCCGCGCGGGTGTGACAAAATAGCGGTTTTATCAGAGAACACCTAAGCCAGCCTGTGGAGAGCCCGATGCGGGATCGCAATTTTGATGACATTGCTGAGAAGTTTTCCCGTAATATTTACGGCACCACAAAAGGGCAGCTAAGGCAGGCGATCCTGTGGCAGGATCTGGACCTTATTCTGGCAGACTTCGGCACGCAACCACTGCGTGTGCTGGACGCTGGCGGCGGTGAAGGACAAACGGCCATTAAAATGGCAGAACGTGGTCATCACGTGACGTTGTGTGACGTCTCCGGTGAGATGATCGCCCGTGCGCAACGGGCGGCAGAAGCCAAAGGTGTGAGCCACAACATGCATTTTATACAATGCGCTGCTCAGGACGTCGCTTCGCATTTGGAAAGCTCCGTTGATCTGATATTGTTTCACGCTGTGCTGGAGTGGGTCGCCGATCCGGTCAGCGTGTTAGAGACCCTTTGGTCGGTATTGCGTCCCGGTGGCGTACTGTCGTTAATGTTCTACAATGCCAACGGCCTGTTGATGCATAACATGGTGGCGGGGAACTTTGACTACGTGCAGATAGGGATGCCCAAACGTAAGAAGCGTACCCTTTCACCAGACTATCCGCGTGAGCCAGGAGAGGTTTACCAGTGGCTGGAACAGATGGGCTGGCAGATCACCGGGAAAACCGGGGTGCGCGTGTTTCATGATTATCTGCGTGAGAAACATCAGCAGCGTGACTGTTATGAGATATTGCTTGAATTAGAAACGCGTTACTGTCGCCTGGAGCCGTATGTCAGCCTGGGTCGTTACATTCACGTCACCGCGCGTAAACCGCAGATGCAAGGATAACCTATGAGTGAATTTTCCCAGACAGTCCCCGAACTGGTTGCCTGGGCCAGAAAAAATGACTTCTCTATCTCGCTGCCGGTAGACCGACTCTCGTTTCTGCTGGCGGTGGCCACGCTGAACGGCGAGCGCCTGGACGGTGAGATGAGTGAAGGCGAACTGGTGGATGCGTTCCGCCATGTAAGTGATGCGTTTGAGCAAACCAGCGAAACCATTGGCGTGCGCGCGAACAATGCGATCAACGATATGGTGCGTCAACGTCTGCTGAACCGCTTTACCAGTGAGCAGGCAGAAGGGAACGCGATTTATCGTTTGACGCCGCTCGGCATTGGCATTACCGATTACTATATTCGCCAACGTGAATTTTCCACGCTGCGTCTGTCAATGCAGTTGTCGATCGTGGCGGGTGAACTCAAGCGCGCAGCGGATGCCGCCGATGAGGGCGGCGATGAGTTCCACTGGCATCGCAACGTCTATGCGCCACTCAAGTATTCGGTCGCTGAGATTTTCGACAGTATCGATCTGACTCAGCGCATCATGGATGAACAGCAGCAGCAGGTGAAAGATGATATCGCGCAACTGCTGAATAAAGACTGGCGCGCGGCGATTTCGAGCTGTGAACTGCTACTGTCAGAAACCTCCGGCACTCTGCGCGAGTTGCAGGATACGCTGGAAGCGGCAGGCGATAAATTGCAGGCCAATTTGCTGCGTATCCAGGATGCGACGCTGGCTCATGACGATCTGCATTTTGTTGATCGCCTGGTGTTTGACCTGCAAAGCAAGCTCGATCGTATTATCAGTTGGGGTCAGCAGTCGATCGATCTGTGGATTGGCTATGACCGCCACGTTCACAAATTTATCCGTACCGCCATCGATATGGATAAAAACCGCGTCTTTGCCCAGCGCTTACGTCAGTCGGTACAGACCTATTTTGACGAGCCGTGGGCGCTGACCTATGCCAACGCCGATCGTCTGCTGGATATGCGTGACGAAGAGATGGCGCTGCGTGATGAAGAGGTCACCGGGGAACTTCCGCCGGATTTAGAGTACGAAGAGTTTAACGAGATCCGCGAACAGCTTGCGGCGATTATCGAAGGCCAACTGGCTATCTATAAATCGAAAGAGACGCCGTTAGATCTCGGTCTGGTAGTGCGCGAGTATCTTGCGCAATACCCGCGTGCGCGTCACTTTGACGTCGCGCGCATTGTTATCGATCAGGCGGTACGTCTTGGCGTAGCGCAAGCAGACTTCACCGGACTGCCAGCCAAATGGCAGCCGATTATTGATTACGGAGCCAAGGTACAGGCGCATGTCATTGACAAATATTGAACAAGTGATGCCGGTTAAGCTGGCGCAGGCGCTGGCGAATCCGTTATTTCCGGCGCTGGATAGCGCATTACGTTCAGGCCGCCACATTGGTCTGGATGAACTGGATAATCATGCCTTTTTGATGGACTTTCAGGACTATCTGGAAGAGTTTTACAGCCGCTATAACGTGGAGCTGATCCGCGCGCCGGAAGGTTTCTTCTACCTGCGTCCGCGTTCAACGACCATTATCCCGCGTTCCGTGTTGTCTGAACTGGACATGATGGTCGGTAAAATTCTCTGCTACCTCTATCTCAGTCCGGAGCGGCTGGCGAACGAGGGGATTTTCACTCAGCAGGAGTTGTACGACGAGCTGCTGACGCTGGCTGACGAAGCCAAACTGTTGAAGCTGGTGAATAACCGCTCAACCGGCTCCGACGTCGACCGCCAGAAGTTACAGGAAAAAATGCGCTCGTCATTAAACCGTCTTCGCCGTTTAGGCATGGTGTGGTTTATGGGGCATGACAGCAGCAAATTCCGCATTACGGAATCGGTGTTCCGCTTTGGCGCGGATGTACGAACGGGTGACGACCCGCGCGAAGCGCAGCGTCGCCTGATCCGCGATGGCGAAGCGATGCCGGTCGAAAACCACCTGCAGCTCAATGATGAGACCGAAGAGAATCAGCCGGACAGTGGAGAAGAAGAATAATGATTGAACGCGGTAAATTTCGCTCACTAACGCTGATTAACTGGAACGGTTTCTTTGCCCGTACCTTTGACCTGGATGAACTGGTTACCACGCTTTCCGGGGGGAATGGCGCGGGGAAATCCACTACCATGGCGGCGTTCGTCACGGCGCTGATCCCGGATTTAACCCTGCTGCACTTTCGTAACACCACGGAAGCAGGCGCGACCAGCGGCTCACGCGACAAAGGTCTGCACGGTAAGCTGAAAGCGGGTGTCTGTTATTCGATGCTCGATACGATCAACTCGCGCCATCAGCGCGTGGTGGTGGGTGTGCGCTTGCAGCAGGTTGCCGGACGCGACCGTAAAGTCGATATCAAACCGTTTGCCATTCAGGGACTGCCGATGTCTGTGCAGCCTACGCAACTGGTGACGGAGACGCTGAACGAACGTCAGGCGCGCGTCCTGCCGTTAACGGAGCTGAAAGAAAAGCTCGACGCGATGGAAGGCGTGCAGTTTAAGCAGTTCAACTCGATCACCGATTACCATTCGCTGATGTTTGATCTGGGCCTCATCGCCCGTCGTCTGCGCTCTGCGTCTGACCGTAGTAAATTCTATCGCCTGATTGAAGCCTCGCTGTACGGTGGGATTTCCAGCGCGATCACCCGGTCTCTGCGCGACTACCTGTTGCCGGAAAACAGCGGGGTGCGTAAGGCGTTCCAGGATATGGAAGCTGCGCTGCGGGAAAACCGCCTGACGCTGGAAGCCATTCGCGTTACCCAGTCCGATCGCGATCTGTTTAAACACCTGATTAGCGAAGCCACCAACTATGTGGCGGCGGACTATATGCGTCACGCCAATGAGCGCCGGATCCACCTCGATAAAGCGCTGGAATTCCGTCGCGAATTGTACACGTCGCGCAAACAACTGGCGGCCGAGCAGTATAAACACGTCGACATGGCGCGTGAGTTGGGCGAGCACAACGGTGCGGAAGGCGATCTCGAAGCAGATTATCAGGCGGCAAGCGATCACCTGAACCTGGTGCAAACCGCGCTACGCCAGCAGGAAAAAATTGAACGTTATGAAGCGGATCTCGACGAGTTGCAGATCCGTCTCGAAGAACAAAATGAAGTGGTCGCAGAAGCCGCCGATCGTCAGGAAGAGAACGAAGCGCGCGCCGAAGCTGCCGAGCTGGAAGTGGATGAGCTGAAAAGCCAACTGGCGGATTACCAGCAGGCGCTGGACGTTCAACAGACCCGCGCCATCCAGTACAACCAGGCGATCTCGGCGCTGGAACGCGCCAGAGCGGTGTGCCATCTGCCGGATCTGACGGCCGATAGCGCCGCCGAGTGGCTGGAAACCTTCCAGGCGAAAGAGCAGGAAGCCACCGAAAAAATGCTCTCGCTGGAACAGAAAATGAGCGTAGCGCAAACCGCGCACAGTCAGTTCGAGCAGGCGTATCAGCTGGTCGTGGCGATCAATGGCCCGCTGGCGCGTAATGAAGCCTGGGACGTGGCGCGCGAACTGCTGCGCGAAGGCGTTGACCAGCGTCACCTGGCGGAACAGGCGCAGTCGCTGCGTATGCGACTGAGCGAACTGGAACAGCGTCTGCGCGAGCAGCAGGAAGCCGAACGTCTGTTGGCGGAATTCTGCAAACGTCAGGGGAAAAATTTCGACATTGACGAACTGGAAGCCCTGCATCAGGAGCTGGAAGCGCGTATCGCCTCGCTGTCTGACAACGTTTCCAGCGCGCATGAACAGCGTATGGCGTTGCGTCAGGAGCAGGAACAGCTACAGTCGCGCATTCAGCATCTCATGCAGCGTGCCCCCGTCTGGCTGGCGGCGCAAAACAGCCTGAGTCAGTTGAGTGAACAGTGCGGTGAAGAGTTTACGTCCAGCCAGGAAGTGACCGAATATCTGCAGCAATTGCTCGAACGAGAGCGTGAAGCGATTGTGGAACGCGACGAAGTCGGCGCGCGCAAGAATGCCGTCGATGAAGAGATCGAACGCTTAAGCCAGCCTGGTGGCTCGGAAGATCAGCGTCTGAACGCGCTGGCGGAACGCTTTGGCGGCGTGCTGCTGTCAGAAATCTATGACGACGTCAGTCTTGAAGATGCGCCGTACTTCTCCGCGTTGTATGGTCCGTCGCGTCACGCCATTGTGGTGCCGGATCTGTCGCTGATCGCTGAACAACTGGAAGGGTTGACGGATTGCCCGGAAGATTTGTATCTGATCGAAGGGGATCCGCAGTCATTTGATGACAGCGTCTTCAGCGTCGACGAACTGGAAAAAGCGGTGGTGGTGAAGATTGCCGATCGCCAGTGGCGCTACTCGCGCTTCCCGTCCGTACCGCTGTTTGGCCGTGCGGCGCGAGAAAACCGTATCGAAACGCTGCATGCCGAGCGTGAAGGATTATCCGAGCGTTTTGCCACGCTCTCTTTTGACGTTCAGAAAACGCAGCGTCTGCATCAGGCGTTCAGCCGCTTCATTGGCAGCCATCTTTCGGTGGCTTTTGAATCCGATCCGGAAGCCGAAATTCGCCAGCTCAACAGCCGTCGCGTTGAGCTGGAACGTGCGTTGACCGCCCACGAAAACGAAAACCAGCAGCAGCGTCTGCAGTACGAACAGGCGAAAGAGGGCGTTGCCGCGCTTAACCGCCTGCTGCCGCGTCTGAATTTGCTGGCTGACGACAGTCTGGCGGATCGCGTCGAAGAGATCCGCGAGCGTCTGGATGAAGCGCAAGAAGCCGCGCGCTTTGTACAGCAGCATGGCAACCAACTGGCGAAACTGGAACCGATGGTGTCGGTGTTGCAGAGCGACCCGGAACAGTTTGAACAACTGAAAGAAGATTACGCGTACTCCCAGCAGACGCAGCGCGATGCGCGTCAGCAGGCGTTTGCGCTGACCGAAGTGGTCCAGCGTCGTGCACACTTCGGCTATTCCGACTCAGCGGAAATGCTCAGCGGCAACAGCGATCTGAACGAAAAACTGCGTGAGCGCCTGGAACATGCGGAAGCTGAACGTACCCGCGCCCGTGAAGCCCTGCGCGGTCATGCGGCGCAACTGAGTCAGTACAATCAGGTTCTGGCTTCGCTGAAAAGCTCTTACGATACCAAGAAAGAGCTGCTTAACGATTTGCAGCGTGAACTGCAGGATATCGGCGTGCGTGCCGACAGCGGAGCGGAAGAGCGTGCGCGCATTCGTCGCGATGAACTGCATTCGCAGCTCAGCAACAACCGTGCGCGGCGTAACCAGCTCGAAAAAGCGCTTACCTTCTGTGAAGCGGAGATGGATAACCTGACCCGCAAACTGCGCAAACTGGAACGCGATTACCACGAAATGCGTGAGCAGGTGGTAACCGCGAAAGCAGGCTGGTGCGCCGTGATGCGACTGGTGAAAGACAGCGGCGTCGAGCGTCGTTTGCATCGTCGCGAGCTGGCCTATCTTTCCGGTGATGATCTGCGCTCCATGTCGGATAAGGCGCTGGGTGCGCTGCGTCTGGCGGTCGCTGATAACGAACATCTGCGAGATGTCCTGCGTCTGTCGGAAGATCCGAAACGTCCGGAACGTAAGATCCAGTTCTTTGTCGCAGTGTATCAGCATCTGCGCGAGCGTATCCGTCAGGATATCATTCGTACCGACGATCCAGTGGAAGCCATCGAACAGATGGAAATCGAGCTGGGCCGCCTGACCGAAGAACTGACCTCCCGTGAACAGAAACTGGCAATCAGCTCACGTAGCGTGGCGAACATTATTCGCAAGACCATCCAGCGTGAGCAGAACCGTATTCGTCAGCTCAACCAGGGGCTGCAAAGCGTGTCGTTCGGTCAGGTTCACAGCGTGCGTCTGAACGTGAACGTGCGTGAAACCCATGCCACGCTGCTGGAAGTGCTGTCTGAACAGCATGAGCAGCATCAGGATCTGTTCAACAGCAACCGCCTGACCTTCTCAGAAGCGCTGGCGAAGCTTTATCAACGCCTGAACCCGCAAATCGACATGGGACAGCGTACGCCGCAAACCATTGGCGAGGAGTTACTGGATTACCGTAACTATCTCGAAATGGAAGTGGAAGTTAACCGTGGTTCTGACGGCTGGCTGCGTGCAGAGTCCGGTGCGCTATCGACCGGTGAAGCGATCGGGACCGGGATGTCGATCCTGGTGATGGTGGTTCAAAGCTGGGAAGATGAAGCGCGCCGTCTGCGCGGGAAAGATATCTCCCCTTGCCGTCTGCTGTTCCTCGATGAAGCCGCCCGTCTGGATGCGCGCTCCATCGCGACGTTGTTTGAGCTGTGTGAGCGTCTGCAGATGCAGCTCATCATCGCGGCGCCGGAAAACATCAGTCCGGAGAAGGGCACCACCTATAAGCTGGTGCGTAAAGTCTTCCAGAATACGGAACACGTTCATGTGGTTGGTCTGCGCGGGTTTGCGCCGCAGTTACCGGATCCTCTCCCCGGCGAGGCTGATGCCCCGTCAGAGGCCAGCTAAAACCTTAAAGACGGCTGAAAAGCCGTCTTTTTCATTTCTTAAACTATGGATTTCAGGTGCATTTTCTTTAAACTTCTTTACATTAGGTTAGGCAATCGCATATCAGCCTTTCTATAATGAAGGAAAGCTCCGGTAGATGTGAGCATGTCGTAATGTAACCAGAGGGCAAGGGATGTTGCTTAATAAAATTGGTGGTCGTCGGTTCTCGGCAATAAGTTTATGCCTGGCCGTAGTATTTGCTCCACTGTCCAGTGTTCAGGCTGATGAGCCTGAAGTGATACCTGGCGACAGCCCTGTCGTTGTCAGTGAACAGAGTCTCGCTCAGCCGCAGGCGCAATCTGGCGCAACGGCGGTGATGGCGGGTCTGCAGCCACTCCCTGAGGGGGCGGCGGAAAAGGCGCGAGCTGAGCTTCAGTCGCAACTTCCTTCAGGCTATACGCCTGTCTATATGAATCAACTTGAACTGCTTTATGCGGCGCGCGATATGAAACCCATGTGGGAAAATCGCGAAGCCGTCAAAGCGTTCCAGCAACAGCTGGCAGAGGTTGCCATTGCGGGCTTCCAGCCTCAGTTCACCACCTGGGTGGCGTTACTGACCGATCCTGCCGTTAACGGCATCGCGCGCGATCTGGTGTTGTCTGATGCGATGATGGGGTATCTCCATCTGATCGCCAATATTCCGGTCAAAGGCAACCGCTGGCTGTACAGCAGTAAACCGTATGCACTGGCGACGCCACCGCTGTCGGTCATCAATCAGTGGCAGGTTGCACTAGATAATGGACAACTTCCGACGTTTATTGCCGGGCTGGCACCTCAGCACCCTCAGTATGCGTCAATGCACGCGTCGTTATTAGCGCTGGTGGGCGATTCACGTCCATGGCCGCAGCTGACCGGCAAAGCAACGCTACGACCGGGTCAGTGGAGCAACGACGTGCCTGCGCTGCGGGAAATACTGCAACGTACCGGGATGCTGGAAGGCGGACCGAAAATTGCGCTGCCGGGAGATGAGACCCCGTCAGAAGCGGTGGTCAGCCCGTCAGCCGTTGCCGTTGAAACCCCGAGCGCTGACACGGCAAAACAGACTGCGCCGCGCAGTAAGCCAGCACCGGCTGTCCGTGCTGCGTATGATAAAGAGCTGGTTGAAGCGGTAAAACGCTTCCAGACGTGGCAAGGGTTGGGCGCAGATGGCGCTATTGGCCCGGCTACCCGCGACTGGCTGAACGTGACCCCCGCGCAGCGTGCAGGGGTACTGGCGCTCAATATCCAGCGTCTGCGTTTGCTTCCATCTGAACTGTCGACGGGTATTATGGTGAATATTCCGGCGTATTCGCTGGTTTATTATCAGAATGGTAATCAGGTGCTGGCGTCCAGGGTAATTGTCGGTCGTCCCGATCGTAAAACGCCGATGATGAGCAGCGCTCTGAATAACGTGGTGGTCAATCCGCCATGGAACGTCCCGCCGACGCTGGCGCGTAAGGACATTCTGCCCAAGCTGTGGAACGATCCTGGCTACCTTGAACGTCACGGCTATACCGTGATGCGGGGCTGGAACAGCAGAGAAGCGATTGATCCGTGGCAGGTTGACTGGTCAACCATCACGCCGTCAAATTTACCGTTCCGTTTCCAGCAGGCGCCGGGAGCGCGTAACTCGTTGGGCCGCTACAAGTTCAATATGCCAAGTTCCGATGCAATTTATCTGCACGACACGCCTAACCATAATTTGTTCCAGAAGGATTCCCGGGCGCTTAGTTCCGGTTGCGTGCGTGTGAACAAGGCTTCTGAACTGGCAAACATGCTGTTACAGGATGCGGGCTGGAACGATACGCGAATTTCCGATGCGCTGAAGCAGGGCGACACGCGCTACGTCAATATTCGTCAGACTATCCCGGTCAACCTGTATTACCTGACGGCGTTTGTTGGCGCGGACGGGCGTACCCAGTATCGTACAGATATTTACAATTATGATCTGACAGCGCGATCCAGCGCACAAATTGTGGCAAAAGCAGAACAATTAATCAGGTAAATGAAGAAGTTCTGGTTAATCTGTTGTCGTAATAATTGGCAGTGACAGGGGCATCGGCCCAGAAGCCCCGTCATTGCTGGGGTTGGGCCAACTTGACGGCGGCTTTGATGCCAGTTAAGGTGCCTATCGTGCGCTAAAGCATATAGACGATAACATTGACCTGTAGACCTTAAACCATGGACAAATTTGACGCTAATCGCCGCAAACTGCTGGCGTTAGGTGGCGCTGCCCTCGGAGCTGCCATCTTGCCTGTGCCTGCGTTTGCCACACTCTCTACCCCGCGTCCGCGTATTTTGACTCTGAGCAACCTCAACACCGGAGAGTCAATTAAAGCGGAATTTTTTGATGGCAGAGCTTATATTCAGGATGAATTAGCCAAACTTAACCATTTTTTCCGTGACTATCGCGCGAATAAGGTGAAGTCCATCGACCCCAGACTCTTCGATCAGCTTTTCCGCCTGCAAGGGCTGTTGGGAACACGTAAGCCCGTTCAACTGATTTCCGGTTATCGTTCACTGGATACCAACAATGAATTGCGTGCGCACAGCCGTGGGGTAGCGAAACAAAGCTATCACACCAAAGGCCAGGCCATGGATTTTCATATTGAAGGCATTTCGTTAAGTAATATTCGCAAAGCTGCGTTATCTATGCGCGCAGGTGGTGTAGGATACTACCCACGCAGTAACTTTGTGCATATTGACACCGGGCCGGCGCGGCACTGGTGATTAACGAAACAGGAGCAGTATGAACTATCGTATTATTCCGGTCACCGCGTTCTCCCAGAACTGTTCTTTGATCTGGTGTGAGCAAACGCGTCTGGCAGCGCTTGTCGATCCCGGCGGCGATGCTGAAAAAATCAAACAGGAAGTGGATGCCAGCGGCATCACGTTGACGCAGATCCTGCTCACTCACGGACACCTCGATCATGTGGGTGCCGCGGCGGAACTGGCGCAACATTACGGTGTACCGGTTATCGGTCCGGAAAAAGAAGATGAGTTCTGGCTGCAGGGTTTGCCTGCGCAAAGTCGCATGTTTGGCCTCGGCGAATGTCAGCCACTGACGCCCGACCGTTGGCTTAACGAAGGAGATCGTGTCAGCGTAGGGAATGTGACTTTACAGGTGTTGCATTGCCCGGGCCATACGCCTGGACACGTCGTTTTCTTCGACGAGCAGTCGCAACTTCTTATCTCAGGCGACGTGATTTTTAAAGGTGGAGTAGGGCGCAGTGATTTCCCGCGCGGCGATCACAGCCAGTTGATTGACTCGATCAAACGTAAGCTGTTGCCATTAGGCGATGACGTGACGTTTATTCCGGGTCATGGCCCGCTGTCGACGCTGGGCTATGAACGGTTGCACAACCCGTTCCTGCAGGATGAAATGCCTGTCTGGTAATCCCCATTAAAAAGCCCGCTTATCGCGGGCTTTGCTTTTATCGCACGTCTTACAGCACGGCAACAATGGCTTCGCACAGCGGCGCCATGTTATCCGGCGTCATTCCGGCAACGTTGACGCGACCAGAAGCCACCGCATAAACGCCAAACTCTTCACGCAGACGCAGAACCTGCTCTTTAGTCAGGCCGCTGAATGAGAACATGCCGTTTTGTTTGATGATGAAGCTGAAATCGCGTTCAGCCCCTTTCTCTTGCAGGGTGTTCACAAACAGCAGACGCATACGCTGGATGCGCTGGCGCATGTCGGTCAGTTCCTGTTCCCAGATTGCGCGCAGCGCATCGTTGCTGAGGATTGTGGCAACCACTGATGCGCCGTGGGCTGGCGGGTTAGAGTAGTTCGCACGAATGGCGGATTTCATCTGGCTGAAGGCACGGTCAACGGTTTCCGCATCTGCCGCAACCAACGTACAGGCACCCACACGTTCGTTGTACAGGCCAAAGTTCTTGGAGTAGGAGCTCGCGACAATCAGCTCTTTGTGCAGCGCGGCGAACGCGCGCAGTCCTTCCGCGTCTTCTTCCAGACCACGGGCGAAGCCCTGATACGCGAAGTCAAATAGCGGCAACCAGCCTTTCTCGACGGAAAGCTGTGCCAGGGTTTGCCACTGCTCAAGCGTAGGATCGATACCGGTTGGGTTATGGCAACAACCGTGGAATAGCACCACATCGCCCGCCTGTGCTTCGCTCAGGCTGTTTCGCAGCGCATCGAAGTCGAGTGAATGGTTTTCTGCGTCGTAATAAGCGTACTCGCGTACTTCCAGCCCGGCGGAGTTAAACACGCTCTTATGGTTCGGCCAGCTTGGGTTGCTCACCCAGACGCGTTTTACTGCCGTATTTTTTGCCAGGAAGTCGGCAGCAACGCGTAGCGCGCCGGTGCCGCCCGGCGTTTGCGCCGTGCGTGCGCGTTTGTCATTGATAAGATGACTACCTTTGCCGAACAGCAGCTCCTGCGTGCAACGGCCAAATTCCGGAATACCGTCAATGCCGAGGTAGTTTTTTGTTGTTTCATTTTCGAGTAAGTATTGCTCGGCTTTTTTAACGCTGGTCAGCACTGGCGTTTTGCCAGTTTCATCTTTATAGACACCGATCCCAAGGTTAATTTTCGAAGGACGGTCATCAGCACGAAACAGATCGGCCAGACCCAGAATGGGGTCGGCAGGGGCGGCAGTAATGTTCTCAAACATGACGAGGTTCCATTGTGGTTACAGAAGGGAAATCCGTTATCAGGTTAACGGTAGATTTACAAAATGCCAACCGTTAGTGATGAAAAGCCTGAAGGTTTTTTGAAGTCGCAAGATTTTGCTGACAGGCATAAAAAAACAGGACCGAAGTCCTGTTTTTTAGGCATTTAGCAAAGGGGTCTGCTATTAGAACTGGTATACGATACCCAGAGCAACGGTGTCGTCAGAGTTCACGCCCAGTTTGTTGTCAGAATCAATCTGGTTGATCTGGTAGTCAACATAGGTGGACATGTTTTTGTTGAAGTAGTAGGTGGCACCCACTTCAATGTAGTTCACCAGATCTTCGCTACCGACACCTTCTACGTCTTTCGCTTTAGATTTGTTGTAGGAGATGGACGGACGCAGGCCGAAATCGAACTGGTACTGAGCGACCACGAAGAAGTCCTGAGTTTTGTTGGCGAAACCACCGCTGATCGGAGTAGCGTTACGGGTTTCACCGTAGTTGGTCGCCAGGTAGATGTTGTTCGCGTCATATTTCAGACCGGTCGCCCACTGCTCAGCTTTTTCGCCACTGCCACGCAGTGCCGGATCTTGCTGTGCATTAGTACGGTCAGCTGCACCGTAAGCACCTACAACAGCGAAGCCTTCGAACTCATAGCTGATGGAGCCGCCAACGCCGTCACCATTAGAACGACGAACATCGCTGAAGTTGGTGCTGGTCGGATCGGTAGCGTCAACTTCGTAGCTGCTTGCGCGCTCGTTTTTGCCCAGGTACTGAACACCGAAGTTCAGGCCATCAACCAGACCGAAGAAGTTAGCGTTACGGTAAGTTGCTACGCCACCAACACGGCCAACGAAGAAGTTATCGCTGTATGCAGTATCACCGCCGAATTCTGGCAGCATATCGGTGTAACCCAGTGCATCGTAAACGATACCGTAGTTACGACCATAGTCGAAGGAGCCCGCGTCACCGAATTTCAGACCGGCGAACGCCAGACGGGTTTTGTTGTTGTTCTGTGCGTCAGAACCGCCTTCAGAGTTGTTACCGGCGAAGTTATATTCCCACTGGCCGTAACCGGTCAGTTGGTCATTGATCTGAGTTTCCCCTTTGAAACCAAGACGAGCATAAGTCTGGTCGCCGTCGTTGCCTTTGTTATCAGAAAAATAGTGCAGACCTACCGCTTTACCGTACAGGTCCAGTTTGTTGCCGTCTTTGTTGTAGATTTCTGCAGCGTTAGCTGCACCGGCTACCAGCAGGGCAGGGATAACCACTGCCAGAATATTGCGCTTCATCATTATTTATTACCCTCATGGTTTTTTTATGACACCTGCCACTGCCGTCAATAAATTACGTCAATAAAAATTTACGGAACTATTGATGAGAGTTTGGTGTCTTTATGTGTCTGACAGGCATCTTTCCATTCAAACTAACGTTTCGCTACCGTGAAAGTGCTACAAAGATAAAGAATTGGTTTCAGAAAGAAAAAATGTGTAACTAATTATTTCATTTTTGGAACTTTGTGAACGATATCAAATTTCGAAACGATTTCAGCACCAGAACACACCACTTATATCTATTTATATGATTTTCTTATCTTTAATTTGAATAAAAGAAAAACAACGTACAGAAAATAGACATTTCCAGTTTTGCTTATGGCATTATCTGGACGTCTGGAATGCTGTTGGATTGTTTAAAAAATGTGCTAATGGGTGAGTAAATACTAATCCGCAAGAAAGCTACGGTTTATTTTTTGTGCAGAAATATTACAACGTAATACCCAGTAACAGGAGTGGGGGATTTCGGGGTTGATCTTAGAATTGCTTACTTATTACTCACAAAAACTGACATTTCAGGCGATAAAAAAGGCCAGCAACGCTGGCCTTTTTGTGAACGATCTTAGAACATCGCATTACGCGGTGTACGCGGGAAGGCAATCACGTCACGAACGTTCTGTACGCCGGTGACGTAGGCGATCAGGCGCTCAAAGCCGAGACCGAAGCCGGAGTGCGGCACGGTACCGTAGCGGCGCAGATCGCGATACCACCAGTAGTCTTCTTTATTGAGACCCATTTCCAGCATGCGCGCATCCAGCACATCCAGACGCTCTTCACGCTGAGAACCACCAATGATTTCACCGATACCCGGTGCCAGAACGTCCATCGCGGCAACGGTTTTTCCATCTTCGTTCAGGCGCATATAGAACGCTTTAATATCTTTCGGATAGTTTTTCACTACCACTGGTGCCTTAAAGTGTTCTTCTGCCAGATAACGTTCGTGCTCGGAGGAGAGATCGACACCCCAGTAAACCGGGTTCTCAAACTTTCTGCCTTTCTTAATGCACTCTTCCAGAATAACGATTGCATCGGTGTAATCTACCTGGGCGAAATCCGCTTCAATGAAACGTTCCAGACGGCTAATCGCCTCTTTATCTACGCGCTCGGCAAAGAACTTCATGTCGTCAGCACGCTCGGTCAGTACGGCTTTGAAGGCATATTTCAGCATGCCTTCCGCCAGGCCGGCGATATCGCTCAGGTTGGCAAACGCCACTTCCGGTTCCAGCATCCAGAACTCCGCCAGGTGACGGCTGGTGTTGGAATTTTCCGCACGGAAAGTCGGGCCGAAGGTATAGATTTTCGACAGCGCACAGGCGTAGGTTTCACCGTTCAACTGGCCGGATACGGTCAGGAAGGACTCTTTACCAAAGAAGTCTTTGTCGAAATCCACTTTGCCCTGATCGTCACGCGGCAGGTTTTCCAGATCCAGCGTCGACACGCGGAACATCTCACCAGCACCTTCGGTATCGGATGCGGTGATCAGCGGAGTGGAAACCCAGAAGAAGCCCTGCTCATCAAAGAAACGGTGCAGCGCCTGGGCCAGCGTGTGGCGAACACGTGCAACGGCACCAATCATGTTGGTACGCGGACGCAGGTGCGCAACTTCACGCAGGTACTCGATGCTGTGACGTTTCGCCGCCATCGGGTAGGTGTCTGGATCTTCAACCCAACCGCTGACTTCAACCTCAGAGGCCTGGATCTCAAAACTCTGTCCTTGTCCCGGAGAGGCCACAACCTTGCCGGTGACGATAACGGAGCAGCCGGTGGTCAGACGCAGCACTTCTTCATTGTAATTGGGCAGAGAATTATTAATGACGGCCTGTACAGGATCAAAGCAGGAACCGTCATAAACGGCGAGGAAGGAGATGCCAGCTTTTGAATCTCGGCGGGTACGTACCCATCCGCGCACGGTGACTTCGCTGTCAACGGCTACGCGGCCCTGGAGTACGTCGGCTACAGGCACAACGCTCATAATATTCTCTCTGTTAATAGTCCGATATATAAACACATGTTCCCCGGAATGGGGATTTCCTATGTTACCTGGCATCTGCAATCAGACAAGTAGAATTAACAGGAAAAGAAAAGAATTCAGAAATAAATGCTAAAAGGGAGCCGAAGCGGCTCCCTGGCAGGATTAACTGGCTTTTTTGATATGCGGTAAATCAAACGCTTTGCGCAATGCGCGAACAAAAGCTTTGTCGTGGCAAATGGTTTTGCCCGGACTGTCAGACAATTTGGCAACCGGTTTACCGTTGCACTCCACCAGTTTGATCACGATGTTAAGCGGCTTAACTTGCGGAATATCGCACGTCAGACGCGTGCCAATACCAAAACTCAACTGCACGCGGGATGAGAAATGCCGGTAAAGATCGACGGCTTTATTCAGATCCAGATTGTCGGAAAAGACCAGCGTTTTGCTGTGCGGGTCGATACCTAACTTTTCATAGTGAGCGATAGCTTTTTCACCCCATTCAACCGGATCGCCAGAGTCATGGCGCAGTCCCTGGTAACGGGTGGCAAATTCGCTGCCAAAATCGCGTAAGAACGCATCCATTGTGATGCAGTCGGTCAGCGCAATACCTAGCTGATCCGGATATTCATTCAGCCATGCGGCGAGAGCGGCGCGTTGACTGGTTGCCAGTTCAGGGCTTATCTGTTGATGCGCCTGGAACCACTCGTGCGCTTGTGTGCCCATCGGGGTTAGCGACAAACGACGCGCCAGATCGTAATTACTGGTGCCAACAAACCACGACTCCTGCTGCAAACGCTTAACGATAGCCTGTTGCACTTCACGGGAAAAACGGCGACGAGTGCCGAAATCCATCAGGTGGAAGCGGGACATATCGAGACTTGACGTTAAAGCAGAGAAATCGACTAGTTTCGTCTCCAGCGTATCGAGGGCCTGCGCGACACCCACTTCTGGTGAGCGATACCGATGGACCAGCTCACTGATCACCGCCAGCAGTGGGACTTCCCACATGATGACTTCACGCCACGGGCCAATTAAGCGGATATTCAGCTTCCCGTTGTCGTTGCTAATGGATACCTGTTGCGGGTTATAGCGAAAATCGCGCAGCCAGTTGAGGTAATCCGCTTTGAAGAAGGGCAGGCCGGAGAGCCACTGGTACTCTTCATCCTGCAGGCGCAGATGCTGCATAGCATTAACCTGCTCGCGAATGGTGTCGGCATAAATACCCAGCAGGTCGTCGCCTCGGCAACGAAATTCAGCCGCTACCTGCACATCATAGTAGTGGTGAAATACGGCTTGCTGCATATGCAACTTATAAGCATCTGTATCCAGCAACGAGTGCAGAACAGGAGAAGCGAATTGTGTCATAGGTGCGCAGTAGCATCCTCTCACGGGAGCGTTTAGTACAATAAACAACTAAGAAAACCGCTGGAGTATACCTTGTTTAGCGATTTATTGAACCCCGATCACACCATAAGCTGACGTTAGGGTCGAGTGCATTTCGTGCCTCGTGTTATAAAAATGTAGCGAAAAGAGTGTTTGTGCCTGAAAAGATAAACATTCTGCGTAGCGCGATTTCCGCAACAGGAATAGACTGGAGTCGAGACTCTTCAAAAGATGCTAAAGGTTTTTTTATGACACAACAGCCACAAGCCAAATACCGCCACGACTACCGTGCGCCGGATTACCAGATTACTGATATTGACTTGACCTTTGACCTGGATGCTGAAAAAACCGTGGTCACGGCAGTGAGCCAGGCTGTTCGTCATGGCGCATCGGATGCCCCGCTGAAACTGGATGGAGAAGATCTGACGCTGGTCTCTCTCCACGTCAACGATGAACCGTGGACCGCTTATAAAGAAGAAGCGGGTGCGCTGGTGATCAGCAATCTGCCCGAGCGTTTTACGCTGCGTATTGTGAATGAAATCAGCCCGGCCCGGAATACCGCGCTGGAAGGCCTGTATCAATCGGGCGATGCACTCTGCACTCAGTGCGAAGCGGAAGGCTTCCGCCATATTACCTGGTATCTCGACCGCCCTGACGTGCTGGCGCGTTTTACCACCAAAATTATTGCCGATAAGAGTCAATATCCGTTCCTGCTCTCCAACGGTAACCGCACCGGCGAGGGGGAACTGGAAAACGGTCGTCACTGGGTTCAGTGGCAGGATCCGTTCCCGAAGCCGTGCTATCTGTTTGCGCTGGTTGCCGGTGATTTCGACGTGCTGCGCGACACCTTTACGACCCGTTCCGGGCGCGAAGTCGCGCTGGAGCTGTACGTGGATCGCGGCAATCTCGACCGTGCACCGTGGGCGATGACCTCGTTACAGAACTCAATGAAGTGGGACGAAGAGCGCTTCGGCCTGGAGTACGATCTCGACATCTATATGATCGTCGCTGTCGACTTCTTTAATATGGGCGCGATGGAGAATAAAGGGCTTAATATCTTTAACTCCAAATATGTGCTGGCGCGTACCGATACCGCCACCGACAAAGACTATCTCGATATTGAGCGCGTGATCGGCCATGAATATTTCCACAACTGGACCGGTAACCGCGTTACCTGCCGCGACTGGTTCCAGTTGAGCCTGAAAGAGGGCTTGACCGTTTTCCGCGATCAGGAGTTCAGTTCGGATCTCGGTTCCCGTGCCGTTAACCGGATCAGCAACGTGCGCACCATGCGCGGCCTGCAGTTTGCAGAAGATGCCAGTCCGATGGCGCATCCGATCCGCCCGGACATGGTCATTGAAATGAACAACTTCTACACCCTGACCGTGTATGAAAAGGGCGCAGAAGTGATTCGCATGATCCACACCCTGCTGGGTGAGACGAATTTCCAGAAAGGGATGCAACTGTACTTTGAACGTCACGACGGCAGCGCGGCGACCTGTGATGACTTCGTCCAGGCCATGGAAGATGCCTCCAACGTCGACCTTTCCCACTTCCGCCGCTGGTACAGCCAGTCCGGCACGCCGATTGTCACCGTCAAAGATGACTACAATCCGGAAACCGAACAATACACGCTGACTCTCAGCCAGCGCACGCCGCCAAC
>NZ_JBFWLF010000028.1:0-24724 GCF_050252275.1 Citrobacter sp.
CGATGCGGAGCAACCACTACCGGGACAAGACGGCTCAAATCGATATGCAACAACCCGTTGGTAAATGTCGCACCGGACACCTCCATATTTTCAGCCAGGGTAAAGCTCAGGCTGAACGACTGGGTGACCAGCCCCTGATGCAACCATTTGGTCTCTTTTTCAGGCTGCTGCGGTGTGCCTTTTACGGTCAGGCGGGTGCCTTCCAGCTGAATTTCCAGGTCTTCCTGACGGAAACCGGCCAACGCAAGCGTAATGCGATAGTGGTTATCGTCACTTTTTTCAATGTTATAGGGTGGGAAGCTCTGGCTTTCACCGGTGTTTTGTAACGCGTTGGCCAGTTTGTCAAAACCGATCCATTGACGCAGCAGCGGGGATAAATCGTAGTTACGCATAATCATTCTCCTTCTAAGAAGCGAGTTTTCACTACACCCTGCAACGCAAGCGGTTTAGGGCATAGTCGTACCTGCAAATCCGTAGATTCGCATAGGCCCCCTGTCGGCGAGCCCGGGATAACAGGCCGCGCAACGCGGCCCGTCAGAATTAATTGATTTCGATACGGCGCGGTTTGTTCGCTTCCGGAATCACGCGCTCAAGATCGATGTACAGCAGACCATTGACCAGATTCGCGCCGCGAACATGGATGTTCTCAGCTAACTGGAACTTACGCTCAAAGTTGCGCTCCGCGATACCCTGGTAAAGGTAGGTCCGTTCTTTTTGCTCGTCCGCATGTGCGCCTTTCACCACCAGCAGGTTGTCTTGTGCGGTAATTTCCAGCTCGCTCTCGGCGAAACCGGCAACGGCGATGGCAATGCGGTAATGGTTTTCGTCTACCAGCTCAACGTTATACGGAGGGTAGCCGCCGTTACTCTGACTCTGATTGCTTTCCAGCAGGTTAAACAGGCGGTCAAAACCAATAGCAGAACGGTACAGCGGGGATAAATCAAAGTTACGCATAATCAATAGCTCCTGAAATCAGCGAGAAGTTAAATGACCTTCCATCATGGACAGGTCCGGTAGTCAGAACACCCATCAGGCGTGCTCTTCATTTGCCTACACCATCAAAATGGGTCTGAATACGCACATTTCAAGCCGTCCAGGCTGACTTTTTTTTGCAGTTTGCTGTCTATTGCATAGACTGGGTGGGGACAGCACTAATCGTTAAAGTGCGATAGCCGCCACAGTGCGATGTGATGAGGATGTTATTTCTGGCAAGGGATCGCTATAACTCATCATGCAAACACCGATGATCAACAGATGAATAAATCATGATAAGAAATGTGTTGTTAACGCTGATGATGTGCAGTGGGATGGTTTTACTGAGTGGTTGCTCCAGCGTAATGTCACATACCGGTGGTAAAGAGGGAACTTATCCTGGCACCCGCGCCAGCGCCACGATGATAGGTGACGATGAGACAAACTGGGGTACCAAATCGCTGGCGATACTGGATATGCCCTTTACGGCAGTAATGGACACGATCCTGTTACCGTGGGATCTGTTCCGTAAAGACAATTCAGTCAGATCGCGTGTCGAAAGAAGCGAGGAGAGAACACGGATAACCAACTCCGTGATCCCTCCGGCGAAAATGCCCGCCCCCTGATTACCGTCCGGTTTCTGTCATCCACAGTTGACGGAAACCGTCTACATCTTCCATCCACGCCACAAACTGACCATCAGGCGAGAAAACCACAGCATCCCCAGAAGGCGGAGTGCCGTGATTCTGCGTTAAAAACGTGATCTCTCCGCTGCGCGCATCACAGCAGGCAATGCGGTTATCTACCACACATCCCAGCCATTTCCCTGACGGATGCCAGTTAAACGCGGACTGAATCCCGGTAGCGTGATGGGTCAACTGGCGGGGCTCCCCGCCCTGTGGCGAAATCAACCACAGTTGCACGATACCAGCCTCATCGCGCATCAGGAACGCAATCTCCGTCGCCTGCGGATTACTGCGCACCCAATGACGCGGAACCGTTGCCAGCCCAGGGAAACGATGTGCATGGGTGAACGTCAGGCGGCGCTGTGTCACTCCGCGCGGCGGTGCGGGCAGCGAAGAATCCGTACCTTCCAGCGAGGCATCACCTGGCGTTTTCCAGTCCGCCTCCGTCTGCGGGAGTTCAACCAGAAACAGCTCCGGTACTTTCTCGCCCTTTTCAGACATTGTGTCGCCGATAAACGCCAGCGCATGATTTCCCACCCAGCCCTCTTCGTAGGCGCGAGAGATCTCATCGCTGCCCGGCGTGGGTTCGGGCGTCGTCTGGCTGACCAGCACGCACCAGTGGCTGCCGCTGTATTCTCTTGGATGCTGCGCCGACACCGTCACCGGCCCATAAGGCAGTGCGACGCCCACGTTGCGTAAATCCAGCGCCAGATCGCGTTCATGCATAACATGATCGTTGTAGGTAAAGCTGACAAACTCACCGTTCGGGCTGAAAACATGAACATGGCTGCCGCCGCGCAGTGCACCCGGCGTGTACGGTGAAGTGATATCCATCGCGTCCAGATTCGTCACCTGTCCCTGTTCGACAATCACGCCGCGACGATGATGAAAGTCATAGTGCCACGTCGCATCCGGGTTTTCAGGTCCATGAATAAATACATATTTCTCCGCCTGCGGATGCACTGTTACCACACCGACATGCGCCCCCTGCGTCGCGCGATAAATCACCTCCTGCTCACCGGTATGGACATTCACCCGCTCAATGGTTTCGCCGGTAAAAGACGCCCCTGACGGGCGGACATCAAACACCAGCCAACGGCTGTCCGCCGTCCAGGTCCGGGTATTGGTAAGCTGATGATTACGCGGCGTAAAGGTGATTTGCTTCATGGAATGCTCAGGTCAGGGACAATTTCATCAATCATACTTCACAAGGACTTCACTTTCAGGCATTAGCGTAGTGCCATCTTCATTTTTTGCGGACAAAAAGATGGAACATTTCGACGTAGCGATTATCGGTCTCGGCCCGGCCGGCGCAACGCTGGCGCGTAAATTGAGCGGTAAAATGCGCGTGCTTGCGCTGGATAAAAAACGTCACTGCGGCAATGAAGGGTTCACCAAACCCTGCGGCGGTTTACTGGCACCGGATGCACAGCGTTCGTTTATTCGCGACGGCATTACGCTGCCGGTGGACGTCATCGCCAATCCGCAAATTTTCAGCGTTAAAACGGTGGATGTCGACACCTCACTGACGCGTAACTACCAGCGCAGCTATATCAACATCAACCGTCATGCCTTTGATTTATGGATGAAATCGCTGATCCCGGATGAGGTACAGGTGTATCACGACAGCCTGTGTCGAAAAATCTGGCGAGAAGAGGGGAAGTGGCACGTGATTTTTCGCGCCGACGGTTGGGAGCAACAGATTACCGCCCGCTATCTGGTGGGGGCCGACGGAGCAAATTCGCTGGTACGTCGCTATCTTTATCCGGAACATCAGATTCGCAAATATGTCGCCATCCAACAGTGGTTCGCAGAAAGTCATCCGGTCCCGTTTTATTCCTGCATTTTCGATAACGCTGTGACGGACTGTTACTCCTGGAGTATCAGCAAAGACGGCTATTTCATCTTTGGCGGCGCTTATCCCATGAAAGACGGCCAGGCACGCTTTGACGCGCTAAAAGAGAAAATGGCAGCCTTTCAGTTCCGCTTCGGCGAACCGGTGAAAAGCGAGAAATGTACTGTACTCTTTCCGTCACGCTGGGCAGATTTCGTCTGCGGTGAAGATAACGCATTTCTGATTGGCGAGGCCGCCGGGTTCATCAGCGCCAGTTCACTGGAGGGGATTAGCTACGCCCTGGATAGCGCGGAGATCCCCAAGGCTGTTCTGCTGCTGGATGCGCCGGAGAGGAACCGCGCGTACCGGAAGGCCACCCGCCAACTGCGCATTAAACTGTATGGCAAGATCCTGAAGAGTCGTTGTTTGACTGCGCCCGTATTGAGAAGCGCGATTATGCGAAGCGGCATCGCGCATATCCCGCTAAGCCAGGATGACCAGCCCACCACAACGTCTGGCGGGCTGGTAAAGGAGTATTAACCTACGCGTTTTACATCACCCACAAGCAGGATGTAAGAGAGCGCGCCAATCAGGGCAACGGCTGAGATATAAACCAGCGCGGGACCAAAGCCATAGTCCTGCGCAAGGTAACCAATCACCAGCGGAACAGTAATCCCGCCCAGCCCACCAACAAAGTTAAAAACGCCACCGGTCAGGCCGATGAGGCGCATCGGCGCCAGCGAAGAGACCAGTGACCAGGTGATGGAAGCAAAGCCGTTACCGAAGAACGCCACCGCCATCAGGGTCATAATCCACACCGGATCGTTGGTGTAGTTTGCACCCATGATGCAGGTGGAGATTAACAGACCACAAATAATCGGCGTTTTACGCGCCACACCCAGCGAAAAGCCTTTTTTCACCAGCTTATCCGCCAGCCATCCGGAAAGCAGTACGCCAAAGAACGCCGCGAGGAACGGTACGGTGGTCATAAAACCCGCCTTCAGCGCGGTAATGCCTTTTTCCTGAGTCAGGTAGTTCGGGAACCACGTCAGGAAGAACCACAGCGTTGAGGTGACGGCAAACTGGCCCAGATAAACGCCCACCAGCTTACGGTGGAACACCAGTTTCCAGTCCGCTTTGGTCAACGGCTGACGCGCCTCTTTCTTAACGGGTGCATCACCATCCACCAGGCCGCCGCCGTCGCGAATATAGTCCAGTTCCGCTTTGGTGATACTTTTGGTCAGACGAGGCGGTTGATACACTTTAAACCAGACCAGCGACCAGATAATGCCGATCCCCCCGGTGACAATGAACACCCAGTGCCAGCTCAGCATCTCCTGGATCCAGATCAACAGCGGGGTCAGGAACGCCAGGCCGACAAACTGTCCGGAGGTATAAAAACCGACGGCGGAGGCACGTTCATGCTCGGGGAACCAACTCGTCACCATGCGGTTGTTGGTGGGGAACGCCGGGGCTTCGAATATCCCGGTAATGGCGCGCAGGCCAATTAACGACATCAACCCCGTGGCGAAGCCCTGGAAGAGGGTTGCCACCGACCAGCCAAATATCGCAATAAAGTAGGTCAGACGGGAACCGACGCGGTCAAGGAACCAGCCGCCCGGGATCTGGCATAGGGTGTACAACCAGGCAAAAGCCGAGAAGACATAGCCCATTTCCGCTTTCGTAATACCAAACTCTTCCTGAATATGCGCCGACGCCACCGCAAGGTTGGCGCGGTCGACATAACAGATGACCACGGTAATAAAGATCATAATCAGCGTCAGGTAACGGCGACGCCCGGTTTTTGCAGCAGTAACTGGAATATCCATCGCAATCTGTCTCCAGATTTTGGGCATAGCGAAGCCGCTCACCATGCCCTGTAATTTACAGAGGGTGTATTTGGTTTTTTTAATTAAAAACGTAAACAGAATGCGCTAAATAATTCGTGCTGGGGGAAGGCGGCTAGTTTTCGCATCCCCGGGAGCATACAAAAGTATGTGACCGGGGTAAGAAAACGCAGCCAACGCACCACCAGCGCGAAGTATGACGCGCATTTACCACTCGGCGACCGAACAATCCTCATGACGCCACAGCGGATTACGCCAGTCCGGCGCATTTTTGCTTAGCTCAATGACTTTGGCTTCATCAATATCCACGCCAAGGCCCGGCTTCATTAATGGTTTAAAGAACCCGCCTTCCATGTTGAAATCGTCTTTGTTTTTCACAAAGTCGAGCAGTTCCGCGCCCTTGTTATAGTGAATCCCCATGCTCTGTTCCTGGAACACGGCATTACGTGAAACAAAGTCGACATGCAGACACGCTGCCAGCGCAATCGGTCCCAGCGGACAGTGCGGGGCCAGCGCCACATCATAAGCTTCCGCCATTGCGGCAATTTTGTAACACTCGGTAATACCACCCGCATGTGACAGGTCCGGCTGCAAAATCGCCAGCCCGCCCGCTTCCAGCACCCGTTTAAACTCGAAGCGCGAGAACATACGTTCACCCGCCGCGATCGGAATATGGGTCTGTTCCGCCAGTTTCGGGTAGTACTCTGCCTGTTCCGCCAGCACCGGCTCTTCAATAAACAGCGGGCGATAAGGCTCCAGCTCTTTAATCAGCACTTTCGCCATCGGCGCGCTGACGCGTCCGTGGAAATCCAGACCAAACTCAATTTCATTGCCAAAGGCTTCGCGGATTTGCGCCACGGTGTTGACCGCGCGATCGACCGCCCGTGAATTATCAATCACGCCCATCTCTTCGCAGCCGTTGAGCTTGAAGGTGTCAAAGCCGATATTCCGCAATTGCTTAATGCCGTCGATCACTTCCGCAGGACGATCGCCGCCAACCCAGCTGTAGGCTTTGATTTTGTCGCGTACCAGGCCGCCCATCAGTTGCCAGACCGGCGCGTTCAGCACTTTACCTTTGATATCCCACAATGCCTGGTCGATGCCAGCGATGGCGCTCATCAGTATCGGGCCGCCGCGGTAGAAACCTGCGCGATACATTACCTGCCACAGGTCATTAATGCGCGCCGGGTCCTGACCAATCAGGTAATCGCCCAGTTCATGCACCGCCGCTTCGACGGTACGGGCGCGGCCTTCAATCACCGGCTCGCCCCAGCCAACAACGCCTTCGTCGGTTTCAATTTTCAGGAACATCCAACGTGGAGGTAAACGGTACGTGGTGAGTTTGGTTATTTTCATTTCACTGCCTCTCGATATGCCTTAACAAATGCTGCCGCCTGCTGCGCGGTGCGCGCTACGGACTGCCCGGCGCGATACAGATCGCTGCCCAGTCCCGCACCCACACACCCGGCTTTCATCCACTGCGCCAGGTTGTCTGGCGTTACGCCGCCCACGGCAAAGACCGGTACACTGGCGGGTAATACCGCTTTCAGCGCTTTGATGTAATCCGG
Organism: Citrobacter sp.; assembly: GCF_050252275.1. Taxonomy (NCBI): domain Bacteria; kingdom Pseudomonadati; phylum Pseudomonadota; class Gammaproteobacteria; order Enterobacterales; family Enterobacteriaceae; genus Citrobacter; species Citrobacter sp. Next base: position 6,908 of record NZ_JBFWLF010000028.1, read on the forward strand.
TCCAAAGGCCGATGACGGGAAAATTTTCAGCGCCTGCGCGCCAGCATCCAACGCGGTAAAGGCTTCTGTGGCGGTGGCGCATCCCGGACAGACCGTCATGCCGTAACCCACCGCACGGCGAATGACCTCCGCATTGATATTTGGCGTCACAATGAGCCGACAGCCCATCTTCGCCAGGCGATCCACCTGCTCCGGTTGTAATACCGTTCCGGCACCGATCAGCGCGTTATCACCAAACGCATCCACCACGGCCGGAATGCTCTTTTCCCACTCGGGGGAGTTAAGCGGGATCTCCACCGCGTCAAATCCGGCGTCGATCACTGCGCCAACGTGCTCAAGCGCCTCCTCGGGGGTAATGCCGCGCAAAATCGCAATAAGCGGAAGATTAGTTTGCCACTGCATGGGCGATGCTCCTTATACCTGCCTGAAATGCCGTATCGCCGGGGACCGCGGAAACGTCACGCCCCATGGCGTGGAACGCCTGCTGATAGCGTGATGTCAGCGATGCGCCTGCGACAATCGTGATGGCCTGCTCGTGCGCGATGAAATCACGCATGCTGGCGACCTCTGCGCCAATCAACAGGCCAGAGAGAAACTCACTGACCTGCTCGCGCGGGAGATTTCCCAGCACGTGCGAGGCACGAACCTCAAAAAGTTGTGGCAAAACGGCAGGGGAGTCGATCCCGCGCGCAAGCCCGGCGGCAAAGGCGTCTGAAGAGGTTTGCTGTTCCGGCAAACCAGCGCCCACCAGCGAGTGTTGCAGGAGCAAATGGTGTAGTTCACCGGTCATCACGGTACGAAAATCGTGAATTTGCTCTGCGTCAGCCTGCACCCATTTGCAGTGCGTCCCCGGCATGACATAGACAGAAGAAGGAGAAAGCGTGCGTGCGCCGAGCAGTTGTGTCTCTTCGCCGCGCATCACATTGTGGTTATCGTCGCGCGAAACACACAAGCCAGGAATAATCCAGACATTGTCGCCAACGGGCGTTAACTGCTCACCAATGGCAGCGAAAGAGGCAGGAACCGGCAGATACGGGGCAATCTTCCAGCCCACGTTGCTACCGACCATTCCGGCCATGACCACCGGTGTGGCGCTGTCGCGCCAGTTTTGTGTGACTTCTGCTAACACCGCCTCGGGGGATTTACCGTTCAGACGCGTAACGCCTGCTTCTGATTGCCTGCTTTCCAGGCATTTGTCGCCCTGGTAAAGCCAGGCGCGCAAATTGGTCGATCCCCAGTCAATTGCGATGTAGCGAGCTGTCATGTAATTTCCTTCAACCTTCGTGTCGAGCTGGCGATCATGGTCAGGGCCGCCTGCTCTGCCGCATTGCTATCCTGATGCCGTATCGCATCGAATAGCGCCTTATGTTCCTGGAGCGTTTTTGGCATGTTGGCTTCATCGCCCATCCAGGTCCGTTCAAATACCGCCCGCTGAAGCGAAGTGATTGCCACGCTCAGCTGTTGCAAAACCGGGTTATGCACTGACTGCAATACCGCCTCGTGATAGCGGATATCCGCTTCATTAAAGGCCTCCCGATCCTGATTGTTGGCGATCATGTCATTGAGCGCCGATTCAATTTCAGCTAAATCACTCGAGGTCGCGCGTTCCGCTGCCCAGCGGGCAATCGCGGGCTCCACCAGATTTCGGACCTCGCTCATCGCACTGATGAGCCGCGGGTCGTAATCGTTTTCCAGTACCCATTGCAACACGTCGGTATCGAGGTAATTCCACTGATTCCGCGATGTGACAAAGGCACCGCGATAACGCTTCATTTCAATCAGCCGCTTTGCCATTAGCGAGCGGAACACTTCGCGAATGATATTGCGTGAGGTTTCAAACTCCTCACACAGCTCCGCTTCCGCAGGGAGTGCGGCACCCGGTACGTATTTACCGCTGACAATCTGTTTGCCCAGCGTGATCACGATGCGATCGGTTTTATTGAGAGTCATGGAGAGTCCTTATGCTCTGGATGGTCCTCTCTACTTTACCGTTATCGCTGAAATTCGCCTCACTTTTGTAGTACTAACGTGATGCTATACAGTGTTGTGATGCGTTCAATGTAGTACAACACAGATATGTTGTACTACAATTTAGATCACAAAAACGACAATCGGTAATGAAAATGTTATGAGGAGTAAACGGCGGGGGTAAAAAAACCCGCGATCAACGCGGGTCATGGCAAACCATCCAGAGGGATTACTTCAGGACGTGCTGCTCAATGGCATACGCAACGCCATCTTCCAGATTTGATTTGGTAACAAAGTTGGCGATCTCTTTCACCAGGGGAATGGCGTTATCCATCGCTACCCCAAGCCCGGCATACTCGATCATCGCGATGTCATTTTCCTGATCGCCAATCGCCATAATTTCTTCCGGTTTGATGCCCAGCGCATCAGCCAGTGATTTCACACCAGTGCCTTTATTGACGCGTTTATCGAGGATTTCGAGGAAGTACGGCGCACTTTTCAGCACGGTATATTTCTCTTTCACTTCTGCCGGAATACGGGCGATGGCCTGATCGAGGATCGCGGGCTCATCAATCATCATCACTTTCAGGAACTGGGTTTGCGGATCCATCTTTTCCGCTTCGCAGAACACCAGTGGAATGGTCGCGACATAGGATTCATGTACGGTGTAATAGCTGATATCACGGTTTGCGGTATACAGCGTGGTACGGTCCAGCGCGTGGAAGTGCGAGCCGACCTCGCGGGAGAGTTTTTCCAGATAGCGGTAATCGTCATAGCTCAGCGCGGTTTGTGCGACAGTGCTACCATCGCCCGCTTTCTGCACCAGCGCACCGTTATAGGTAATGCAGTAGTCGCCGGGTTGTTCCATATGCAGCTCTTTCAGATAGCTGTGTACACCCGCATACGGACGACCGGTGGTCAGTACCACGTTTACCCCTTTTTCACGGGCTGCGGCAATCGCACGTTTAACCGCCGGTGAAATGGTGTGATCGGGTAACAGAAGGGTGCCATCCATATCGATAGCAATGAGTTTGATAGCCATGAATTCCCCGCATTCAATGAGTCCTGACTCATGCTAACGCGATTCCGCTCAAAAAACAGCAGCGAAAAGGGGGATAAGAAGGGGAATCACGATTCCCCTTTTGACGATCAATTGTAGGCCTGATAAGCAACGCGCCATCAGGCATCACGCAGGATCTTGCCGGATGGCGGCGTAAAACCGCCTTATCCGGCCTATAGCAGGGATTAGATATCGATATTTGCCGCTTTCAGGGCGTTCTCTTCGATAAACGCACGACGTGGTTCTACGGCGTCGCCCATCAGCGTGGTGAACAACTGGTCAGCAGCAATCGCATCCTTCACGGTAACGCGTAACATGCGACGGCTTTCCGGATCCATGGTGGTTTCCCACAGCTGATCCGGGTTCATCTCACCCAGACCTTTATAACGCTGAATGGCCAGACCACGACGTGACTCTTTCACCAGCCAGTCCAGCGCCTGTTCGAAGCTGGCAACCGGTTGACGACGTTCACCGCGTTCGATGAAGGCATCTTCTTCCATCAGGCCGCGCAGTTTTTCACCCAGCGTGCAGATACGGCGGTATTCCGCCCCCGTTACAAACTCGTGATCCAGCGCGTAGTCGGTGTCCACACCGTGGGTACGCACACGCACGATCGGTTCAAACAGATTCTGTTCCGTATTGTGCTGGATATCGAATTTCCACTGGCTACCGTGCTGCTCTTTCTCGTTCAGCTCGGTAATTAACGCGTTCACCCAACGGGTCACGGTCTGCTCGTCTGAAAGATTGTCTTCAGTCAGCGTCGGCTGATACACCAGCTCTTTCAGCATTGCTTTCGGGAAGCGACGCTCCATACGACCAATCATTTTCTGCGTGGCGTTGTACTCAGAAACCAGTTTTTCTAACGCTTCACCAGACAGCGCCGGTGCGCTGGCGTTGGTGTGCAGCGTTGCACCGTCCAGCGCGATGGAGATCTGGTACTGGTCCATCGCCTCATCGTCTTTAATGTACTGTTCCTGCTTGCCTTTCTTCACTTTATACAGCGGCGGCTGGGCAATGTAGACGTGGCCACGCTCAACAATTTCTGGCATCTGACGATAGAAGAAGGTCAACAGCAGCGTACGAATATGCGAGCCGTCGACGTCCGCATCGGTCATGATAATGATGCTGTGATAGCGCAGTTTGTCCGGGTTGTACTCGTCACGACCGATACCGCAACCGAGCGCGGTGATGAGCGTCGCCACTTCCTGCGAAGAGAGCATCTTGTCGAAGCGCGCTTTCTCTACGTTGAGGATTTTACCCTTCAGCGGCAGAATCGCCTGGTTCTTACGGTTACGCCCCTGTTTTGCAGAGCCGCCCGCGGAGTCCCCTTCCACAAGGTACAGTTCGGACAGCGCCGGGTCGCGTTCCTGACAGTCCGCCAGTTTGCCCGGCAGACCCGCCAGATCCAGCGCCCCTTTACGACGCGTCATTTCACGCGCACGGCGGGCTGCTTCACGGGCACGGGCCGCATCAATAATTTTGCCAACCACGATTTTGGCGTCGGACGGGTTTTCCAGCAGGTATTCGCTCAGCAGTTCGTTCATCTGCTGTTCAACCGCCGATTTCACCTCAGAAGAAACCAGTTTATCTTTGGTCTGAGAGGAGAACTTCGGATCCGGCACTTTCACGGAAACCACAGCAATCAGGCCTTCACGGGCATCATCACCGGTGGCGCTGACTTTCGCTTTTTTGCTGTAGCCTTCTTTGTCCATGTAGGCGTTCAGGGTACGGGTCATCGCCGCACGGAAACCTGCCAGGTGCGTACCGCCGTCACGCTGCGGAATGTTGTTGGTAAAGCAATAGATGTTTTCCTGGAAGCCGTCGTTCCATTGCAGTGCAACTTCCACGCCGATACCGTCTTTTTCGGTGGAGAAATAGAAGATATTCGGGTGGATCGGCGTTTTGTTCTTGTTCAGATACTCAACGAACGCCCTGATGCCGCCTTCATAGTGGAAGTGGTCTTCTTTACCATCGCGCTTGTCTTTCAGGCGAATAGAGACGCCAGAGTTCAGGAATGACAGCTCGCGCAGACGCTTCGCCAGAATCTCGTATTCGAACTCCGTGACGTTAGTGAAGGTTTCGTGGCTCGGCCAGAAACGCACCATCGTACCGGTTTTATCGGTATCGCCAGTGACCGCCAGCGGAGCCTGCGGGACGCCGTGCTCGTAGATCTGACGATGAATTTTGTTATCGCGCTGGATAACCAGTTCCAGTTTTTGCGACAGGGCGTTCACCACGGAAACGCCTACGCCGTGCAGGCCGCCGGAGACTTTATAGGAGTTATCGTCGAATTTACCGCCTGCGTGCAGAACGGTCATGATCACTTCCGCCGCCGATACGCCTTCTTCCGGGTGAATACCGGTCGGGATGCCGCGTCCATCATCCTGTACGGAGACAGAGTTGTCGGCATGGATGGTGACAATAATGTCTTTACAGTGACCCGCGAGCGCTTCGTCGATAGCGTTATCTACCACCTCGAATACCATGTGGTGCAGACCGGTGCCGTCATCCGTATCGCCGATATACATACCCGGGCGCTTACGCACCGCATCCAGTCCTTTCAGGACTTTGATACTGGAGGAGTCATAAGAATTCGACATCAACGTTTCTCGCTCATTTAAACTTGGGTTAATCCGTTATTTTACCCTTTTCCACGGTGAACATCTTCGAATTTTTGTCCGACATGTCCAGAACGTGTTCAGCGCTGATTGCGCTGACAAAGACCTGTGATTGTGTCGCTTTTAATCGACTGGCTAACAGTCCGCGACGCGCATCATCAAGCTCTGAGGCAAAATCATCTATCAGGTAGAGACACCGCCGCCCGCTTTCACGGGTGAGGAACTCCCCTTGCGCCAGACGTAAGGCGCACATTAGCAGCTTTAACTGCCCACGCGACAAGGTATCTTCTACCGGCGCACCGTCGGCGCGAATGCGGAAATCCGCTTTATGCGGGCCGTGCGCGGTGTAAGTCAACATGCGGTCGCGTTCAAAACCACGTTCCAGCACCTCGGCATAATCAGTCTCTTTCTCCCAGCCGCGCTGAAAAGAGAAGGAGAGAGAAAATTCAGGAAGAAACTGCTGGCAAGTATCCGCCATATCCTGTGCGATACCGGCGCTGTACTCCGCGCGCCAGGTGCTGATTTGTTCCGCCAGCGGGATCAGTTCTTTATCCCACGGACGCAGTTGCTCGTAACGACTCACCTGGCGCAGCGCCGCATTGCGCTGCTTGAGCAGACGCTTCAGGTTGCTCCAGGCGGTGAAGAATCCAGCTTCATTGTGAAAGCATCCCCAATCGAGGAACGCTCTTCTGTATTTGGGGCCGCCGTTGAGTAAAGTAAACCCCTCAGGGGTGATCAGTTGCATCGGCATCAACAGCGCCAGCTCCGCCACCTTGTGGCCGTCAGTGCCGTCGATACGCACTTTACTGTCACCCAGCTTATCTTTGGTTAACCCAATCGAGGTTTCCCGCTCATTCCCCTGCAATCGCCCATGAAGAACAAACGACTCCTGCTCGTGACGAATGACGCGACCAATCTGCAAACTGCGAAACGCCCGGCCGTGGCCGAGCGTATAGATGGCTTCCAGAACGCTGGTTTTACCGCTGCCGTTCGCGCCAACCAGGAAGTTAAAGCCGGGGGATAACGCGAGATCCGCATTTTCAATATTGCGGAAATCTTTGATTAAGAGTCGGGATAGCGACATATTTCAGAGCATCATCCAGGGGGCGTGAGTCGCAGCCAGTTCGTTTACCGCCAGCGCACAGAAAGCGGAGCGTACACGAAGTACGTGAGCATTTCGAGCACTGCCGGGAAACGAAATGGCAAGTAAACCAGCCCCTTTCAGATTCTACAATCTCATTGGCATAACAACGTAAGCCGCACTTTGCGACGCCGCATCTTCAATTTGTACGCTCGACACGGAGTCAGTCAGCATGATGCGCACGTTTTCACACTTCAGCGCATTCAGGACATCTAATACGTAGCTGACGTTAAAGCCGATCTCCATTTCAGTCCCCGGGTAGGTGACATCCAGAATCTCTTCGGCTTCTTCCTGTTCCGGGTTGTTCGCCGTGATTTTGAGCTGATTTTCACTCACATACAGACGCACGCCGCGGAACTTCTCGTTCGACAGGATCGCCGCGCGGGCAAAAGCCTGCTTGAGGATATCGCAGCCGGCTTCCAGATGTTTATCCGGATTCTTCGGCAGTACGCGACGGTAATCCGGGAAACGGCCGTCCACCAGCTTAGACGTAAAGATAAAGTCGCCAACGTGTGCGCGGATGTTGTTGCTGCCAATCTGCACGCGCAGCGGGTTATCGCCGCCGTCGAGCATACGCATCAGTTCAATCACACCTTTACGCGGCACGATCACCGAATGGTTGGGCAGCGACTGACCAACAGGCATAGAGCAAACCGCCAGACGGTGACCATCAGTTGCCACGGTACGCAACTCTTCACCTTCGGTCTCAAACAGCATGCCGTTTAAGTAGTAACGCACGTCCTGATGCGCCATGGAGAACTGCGTGGCTTCAATCAGACGCTTCATCGTCGCCTGCGGCAGGGTGAATTCTACCTCGCTCTGCCAGTCATCCAGATTCGGGAAGTCGGCGGCAGGCAGCGTGGACAGCGAAAAACGACTGCGGCCCGAACGTACCAGCATGCGATCGCCTTCCAGCTGGACGGCGATTTCCGCCCCTTCCGGTAGGCCACGGCAGATATCAAAGAACTTCCGCGCCGGGACCGTCGTGGCGCCAGGCTCATGCGGCTGAATCAACGCAACGCGGGCCACCATTTCCATTTCAAGATCGGTACCCGTCAGCGAAAGCGCACCGTCAGCCACCTGCAGCAACAGGTTGCCAAGAATAGGCAGCGTAGGACGACCACCCAGCGGGCCGCTGACCTGCTGAAGCGGCTTTAATAAATGTTCACGTTCAACGGTAAATTTCATAGCGTCACGAAGATAATGTTCTGATTAAGTTTGAGAAATCTTCTTTAATATCATGGCTTTCTTCACGCAACTGCTCAATCTTACGGCAGGCATGAAGCACCGTAGTGTGGTCGCGGCCACCAAACGCATCGCCAATTTCCGGCAAGCTGTGGTTGGTGAGCTCTTTCGCCAACGCCATGGCCATCTGACGCGGACGCGCTACCGAGCGAGAACGACGCTTGGAAAGCAAATCCGCAATTTTAATTTTGTAATACTCCGCCACCGTCTTCTGAATATTGTCGATGGTGACCAGTTTTTCCTGTAACGCCAGCAGATCGCGCAGCGCTTCGCGAACGAAGTCGATGGTAATCGCCCGACCGGTAAAGTTGGCGTTGGCAATCACACGGTTCAGTGCCCCTTCCAGCTCACGCACGTTAGAGCGTAGACGCTTGGCAATAAAGAAGGCCACTTCACCCGGCAGACGAATATCATTTTCGTCGGCCTTTTTCATCAGGATCGCCACGCGCGTTTCCAGTTCTGGCGGTTCGATCGCCACCGTCAACCCCCAGCCGAAGCGGGATTTCAGACGATCCTCAACGCCGTTGATCTCTTTTGGATAACGATCCGAAGTCAAAATGATCTGCTGATTACCTTCAAGAAGGGCGTTAAAGGTGTGGAAAAATTCTTCCTGAGATCGTTCTTTATTAGCGAAGAACTGGATGTCATCGATGAGGAGGGCGTCGACGGAACGATAATAGCGTTTAAACTCTTCGATCGCGTTGTTTTGCAGGGCTTTTACCATATCCTGTACAAAGCGTTCGGAGTGCATATACACCACTTTGGCATTAGGTTTGCGCGCCATAATGCCGTTTCCCACCGCGTGCAACAGGTGGGTTTTACCCAGACCGGTGCCGCCATAAAGGAACAGCGGGTTATAGGCGCCACCAGGATTGTCTGCCACCTGACGCGCCGCCGCGCGAGCCAACTGGTTGGATTTACCTTCAACGAAGTTATCAAACGTGTGTTTGACGTTAACGTTAGAGCGATAGGTGGGTTCTGCCGGCGCAGGCACATTGTCCCAGCCAGGACGCGCCGCGACAGGCGACGCGCGCTGCGGCTGAACCTGGTGCGCCACCTGAGCCGGTGCGGCGACGTTGTTGTTCACGGGCGCCTTCAGCGTCTGGGTGACGGGCTTCGTCCCGACCTCAAAACGCAGTTGCGGGGCATCTGCGCCGCAGAAATTATTCAGCAGCCCATTGATATTGTTAAGGTACTTGTCTCTTACCCAATCGAGCACAAAACGGTTTGGCGCATACAAAGCCAGCGTGTTATCGCTCAGTTCCGCCTGCAAAGGGCGTATCCACATACTGAATTCTGTGGCTGGTAACTCATCCTGCAATCGGGCAAGACACTGCTGCCAAAGCGAAAGTGACACGGCGGACTCCACTCGAACAAAAGTCGATAAATGACAAAGGCTGAAACATTCATGATTGTTGACGCACGTCGGCTAGACCCTATGCAAAGGGTGACGTGCGAATTGCTATCTGCAATTTTAATCCGATCAGGATCCTTTGAAACGATCGGGACCGCGGATCATAGCGTAAACTGCGCAAGAGATCTTCTGTTTCTCACAGATTCTTCCCGATTTATCCACAGGCCTTCACAGGACCGGATAAGTGTAAACGATCCTGGAGAAGTGCTGCACGATTTCGCCCGCATATTGGAAAAATTAATGAGTAAAGACGCTATACTGCTAAAACGATCTCATAAAGATCCCGAGCGATCCTTGCGCTTTGTTCATCAGCCCGTATAATCTTTCCCCCGTCGCGCGATGCCCGTAACACGGTGTCAACGCTGCCTGTTTTTCACGCGAAAACGTGCGGAAATACGCGGGAAATAAGGAAAGAGAATTGACTCCGGAGTGTACAATTATTACAATCCGGCCTCTTTAATCACCCACGCTGAGGCGTTAGTCGTTCGAAACTCGTTCGGGTATACGCAAAAGTCAGTGAATTTATTCAAGTTTAGGTAGAAATCGCCATGAAACGCACTTTTCAACCGTCTGTACTGAAGCGCAACCGTTCTCACGGCTTCCGTGCTCGTATGGCTACTAAAAATGGTCGTCAGGTTCTGGCACGTCGTCGTGCTAAAGGCCGCGCTCGTCTGACCGTTTCCAAGTAATAAAGCTAACCCCTGAGTGGTTAAGCTCGCATTTCCCAGGGAGTTACGTTTGTTAACTCCCGCTCATTTCACTTTCGTCTTCCAGCAGCCACAACGGGCTGGCACGCCGCAAATCACCATCCTCGGCCGCCTGAATTCGCTGGGGCATCCCCGTATCGGTCTTACTGTCGCCAAGAAAAACGTTCGACGCGCGCATGAACGCAATCGGATTAAACGTCTGACGCGTGAAAGCTTTCGTCTGCGTCAACACGAATTGCCAGCAATGGACTTCGTAGTGGTGGCGAAAAAAGGGGTTGCCGACCTCGATAACCGTGCTCTCTCGGAAGCGTTGGAAAAATTATGGCGCCGCCATTGTCGCCTGGCTCACGGGTCCTGATAGCCCTTATTCGGGTCTATCAACGCCTGATCAGTCCGCTGCTTGGGCCGCATTGCCGTTTCACTCCAACGTGTTCAAGCTACGGAATTGAGGCATTGCGCAGGTTTGGAGTGATAAAAGGCAGTTGGTTGACGGTGAAACGCGTATTAAAATGCCACCCTTTACACCCTGGTGGTGACGATCCCGTCCCGCCCGGACCATTTGATACCAGAGAACACTAACGATGGATTCGCAACGCAATCTTTTAGTCATCGCTTTGCTGTTCGTGTCTTTCATGATCTGGCAAGCCTGGGAGCAGGATAAAAATCCGCAACCTCAGACCCAACAGACCACGCAGACAACGACCACCGCAGCGGGTAGCGCCGCCGACCAGGGCGTACCGGCCAGTGGCCAGGGGAAACTGATTACGGTTAAGACTGACGTGCTTGATCTGACCATTAACACCCGTGGTGGTGATGTGGAACAGGCCCTGCTGCCAGCTTACCCGAAAGAACTCGGTTCCAGCGAACCGTTCCAACTGCTGGAAACCACGCCGCAGTTTATCTATCAGGCTCAGAGCGGTCTGACAGGTCGTGACGGCCCGGATAACCCGGCTAACGGCCCACGTCCGCTGTACAACGTCGAAAAAGACGCCTTTGTACTGGCTGATGGTCAGAACGAACTGCAGATCCCGATGACCTATACGGATGCCGCGGGTAACACCTTTACCAAAACGTTTGTCCTCAAACGTGGCGACTATGCGGTTAACGTTAACTACAGCGTGCAGAACGCCAGCGAGAAACCGCTGGAGATCTCCACCTTTGGTCAGCTGAAGCAATCCATCAATCTGCCGTCTCATCGCGACACCGGAAGCAGCAACTTCGCGCTGCATACTTTCCGTGGCGCTGCGTACTCCACGCCAGATGAGAAGTATGAAAAATACAAATTCGACACCATCGCGGATAACGAAAACCTGAACGTCAATGCGAAAGACGGTTGGGTGGCGATGCTGCAACAGTATTTTGCCACGGCATGGGTGCCACGTAACGACGGTACCAACAACTTCTATACCGCGAACCTGGGTAACGGCATTGCCGCTATCGGCTATAAATCTCAGCCGGTACTGGTTCAGCCGGGTCAGTCTGGCGCGATGACCAGCACCCTGTGGGTTGGCCCGGAAATTCAGGACAAAATGGCGGCCGTTGCACCGCACCTGGATCTGACCGTGGATTACGGTTGGTTGTGGTTCATCTCTCAGCCGCTGTTCAAACTGCTGAAATGGATCCATAGCTTTGTCGGTAACTGGGGCTTCTCCATTATCATCATCACCTTTATCGTTCGTGGCATCATGTACCCGCTGACTAAAGCGCAGTACACCTCCATGGCGAAGATGCGTATGCTGCAGCCGAAGATTCAGGCAATGCGTGAGCGTCTGGGCGATGACAAACAGCGTCAGAGCCAGGAAATGATGGCCCTGTACAAAGCTGAGAAGGTTAACCCGCTGGGCGGCTGCTTCCCGCTGATCATCCAGATGCCTATCTTCCTGGCGTTGTACTACATGCTGATGGGCTCCGTGGAACTGCGTCATGCGCCGTTCGCCCTGTGGATCCATGACTTGTCTGCACAGGACCCGTACTACATCCTGCCGATCCTGATGGGCGTAACGATGTTCTTCATCCAGAAGATGTCGCCGACCACCGTGACCGACCCGATGCAGCAGAAGATCATGACCTTTATGCCGGTCATCTTTACCGTGTTCTTCCTGTGGTTCCCGTCAGGTCTGGTGCTGTACTATATCGTCAGCAACCTGGTGACCATCATCCAGCAGCAACTGATTTACCGTGGTCTGGAGAAGCGTGGTCTGCATAGCCGCGAGAAGAAAAAGTCCTGATACTCTTCATTCTTCAAGCCGCAGGCGCGTTGGCTGCATTTGCTTGCCCCAGTCACTTACTTCAGTAAGCTCCTGGGGCTCACAAACTTGCCGCCTTCCTGCAACGTGAATTATTTCGAGTATTCACGGTAAAGTTAATGCCAGAGAAGGCGGTCATTAGACCGCCTTTTTTACATTTACGAAGAGACATATCATGAGCCATAACGACACTATCGTCGCCCAGGCAACCCCACCGGGACGCGGTGGTGTGGGTATTCTGCGCATCTCCGGCCTGAAGGCGCGTGAGGTGGCCGAAGCTGTTCTGGGCAAGCTGCCCAAACCCCGTTACGCCGACTATCTGCCGTTTAAAGATGCCGACGGTACCGCGCTGGACCAGGGGATCGCCCTGTGGTTTCCCGGCCCGAACTCGTTTACGGGGGAGGATGTGCTGGAACTTCAGGGACACGGCGGCCCGGTCATTCTCGACCTGCTGTTAAAACGCGTCCTGACGCTGCCTGGCCTACGTATTGCCCGCCCCGGCGAGTTCTCTGAGCGCGCGTTTCTCAACGATAAACTCGACTTAGCCCAGGCCGAAGCGATTGCCGACCTGATTGATGCCAGTTCTGAGCAGGCGGCTCGTTCAGCGTTAAACTCATTGCAGGGGGCGTTTTCCACCCGCGTAAACCATCTGGTGGAAGCACTCACTCACCTGCGCATCTACGTAGAAGCGGCCATCGACTTTCCGGATGAAGAGATCGACTTCCTGTCCGATGGCAAAATTGAAGCGCAATTGAATGGCGTGATTGCCGATCTCAATGCCGTTCGCGCTGAAGCGCGTCAGGGCAGCCTGCTGCGTGAAGGGATGAAGGTGGTCATTGCCGGACGCCCTAACGCCGGTAAATCAAGCCTCCTGAATGCGCTGGCGGGCCGTGAGGCGGCCATTGTCACCGACATCGCCGGTACCACGCGCGATGTGCTGCGTGAGCATATCCATATCGATGGTATGCCGCTGCACATTATCGATACCGCTGGTCTGCGTGAGGCTAGCGACGAAGTGGAGCGTATCGGTATCGAACGGGCCTGGCAGGAAATTGAGCAAGCGGATCGGGTGCTGTTTATGGTCGATGGCACCACCACGGATGCCGTTGACCCGGCTGACATCTGGCCGGACTTTATCGCCCGTTTACCGTCAAAACTGCCCATTACCGTGGTACGAAACAAAGCGGATATCACTGGCGAACCGCTGGGCATCAGCGAGGTGAATGGTCACTCACTGGTTCGTCTTTCGGCGCGCACCGGTGAAGGCGTGGACGTACTGCGCAACCATCTCAAGCAGAGCATGGGTTTTGATACCAACATGGAAGGGGGCTTCCTGGCCCGTCGTCGTCACTTACAGGCGCTAGCCGACGCCGCTGAGCATCTCCAGCAGGGCAAGGCCCAACTGTTAGGTGCGTGGGCCGGTGAGCTACTGGCTGAAGAACTCCGTCTGGCGCAGCAAAGCTTAAGCGAGATCACCGGTGAGTTTACCTCCGACGATCTGCTGGGAAGAATTTTCTCCAGCTTCTGTATCGGTAAGTAATCCCGTAGCCCGGAATTAACTGACGGTTAATTCCGGGCATTATCGTTTTATAAGAGGGTCTCTTTTTATGGAACATAAACGTTTACTTGACTGTAGTGCTTCTGATTTCGGGGGCATGGACAAAACGGCGCTGCTGTATGCAATCCGCGCCAGTGAAGGCCGCGTCCTGGTCAGTGAAACCATCGCCATTACCCAACCTCTGCTCAATAACGTCACTAATGCCGAACTTGCCGCGTCGCAGGGGGCGGACATTCTGCTGATCAACATGTTCGATAGCGAAGCACCGCTAATCCAGGGAATGCCTGCCGGTACTGCACCGGATCAGACGTTGCATGAACTGCAACGTCTGACCGGACGCATCATAGGCGTCAACCTTGAGGCCGTCGATCCTGAATTTGCCAGTGCGCATGATGACATCTGGAAGATGAAACCAGGCCGTGCCGCAACCGCAGAGAATGCTCGCAAACTGGTAGAAATGGGAGCGAAGATCCTGGTACTGACGGGAAATCCCAACAACGGCGTTAGCAATCTCGCTCTGGGAAAAGCGGTGAAAACGATCCGTGAGGCCGTTGGCGACAAGGCCATTATCATCACCGGTAAAATGCACGGCGCAGGGATTGTGCGGGAAAGCGGCAGCGCGATTATCAGTGAAAGTGACGTCGCCGCCTTTGCCGGACAGGGCGCAGATATCGTGCTTATTCCGGCACCAGGAACAGTACCGGGTATGAGCCAGCAAAAAGTAGAGTCGCTGATCGCGTGTGCACACGCGCACGGTGCGCTGGCAATGACGGCAATCGGCACCTCTCAGGAGGGCGCAGACGTCAGTACAATTCGCCAGATAGCCCTGATGAGTAAAATGGCAGGGGCGGATCTCCATCATATTGGCGATACTGGCTATATGGGAATGGCGTTGCCGGAAAATATACTGGCCTACAGCGTGGCGATTCGTGGCGTCAGACATACTTATACACGTATTGCCCGTTCGGTAAATCGCTAGCGGAATATTGTATTTTCTTGAATGATCCTTAATTAATTAAATGTTAATTTAACTGTGATTTTTATCACAGTTAAATTATTCTCTCATAGACAAATATTTTCATTGCCATAATGTAGCACTGTGTCTACAGAGGATAACTCAATCATGATTATCTTACATGCATACATCATTTCAAAATGGTTTAATGTTGACAATAAAATTGTCAATCATCACCCTTAAATTTCCCTGCCTTTATTTTGCCAGAACATAGGCTATTCGTAGTCTGTTCATTTGGCACATCTCAAACATAGCTCAATTTCTCATTGTGGTTGCATATCGCAACGCCACGTATGCCTGTTCGTTTTTTAAAACGAAAATACAGTCATGGCTGGAATAAATGAGAGATGAATTATGCCGGGTATATTTATACCCGCATGCAGACGTATTGAGTCAATACAGTGAAATAAATTAAAGGATTATGTCATGGATAACTTTAAACATTTACCAGAACCCTTCCGTATTCGTGTTATTGAACCGGTAAAACGTACAACGAGAGAACATCGGAATAACGCAATTATTAAATCCGGGATGAACCCTTTCCTGCTGGATAGTGAAGATGTCTTTATTGATCTGCTGACCGACAGCGGTACTGGCGCAGTGACACAGAATATGCAAGCAGCCATGCTACGTGGGGATGAAGCCTACAGCGGCAGCCGCAGCTATTATGCGCTATCTGAAGCAGTGAAAAACATTTTTGGTTATCAATATACTATTCCAACGCACCAGGGCCGCGGTGCAGAACAAATTTATATTCCGGTACTGATCAAAAAACGTGAGCAGGAAAAAGGGTTAGACAGAAGTAAGATGGCGGTTTTCTCCAACTACTTCTTCGATACGACCCAGGGGCACAGCCAAATCAACGGCTGCGCCGTGCGTAACGTGTACATCAAAGAGGCATTTGATACTGGTGTTCGTTATGACTTTAAGGGAAATTTCGATCTCGATGGATTAGAGCGCGGCATTCAGGAAGTCGGCCCCAACAACGTTCCGTATATTGTGGCGACCATTACCAGTAACTCTGCAGGCGGGCAACCGGTTTCATTAGCCAACCTGAAGGCCATGTATAATATCGCTAAAAAATATGACATTCCGGTAGTCATGGACTCCGCGCGCTTTGCCGAGAATGCGTATTTTATCCAGAAACGCGAAGCAGAATACCGGGACTGGAGCATCGAAGAAATTACCCGCGAGACTTACAAATATGCCGATATGTTGGCAATGTCCGCGAAAAAAGATGCGATGGTGCCAATGGGCGGCTTACTGTGCATTAAAGACGACACCTATTTTGACGTCTATACCGAATGCAGAACTCTGTGCGTCGTACAGGAAGGCTTCCCGACATACGGTGGTCTGGAAGGCGGCGCAATGGAGCGCCTTGCGGTGGGTCTGGTGGATGGTATGAACCAGGACTGGCTGGCCTATCGTATCGCGCAAGTGCAATATTTAGTCGATGGCCTCGAGGCGATTGGCGTCACTTGCCAACAAGCTGGCGGCCACGCGGCCTTTGTCGATGCGGGTAAATTATTGCCGCACATTCCGGCAGAACAGTTCCCGGCTCAGGCTCTCGCTTGCGAACTCTATAAAGTGGCCGGTATCCGCGCCGTTGAGATTGGTTCATTCTTATTAGGCAGAGATCCTAAAACTGGTAAGCAATTACCTTGCCCGGCCGAGCTTCTGCGTCTAACCATCCCAAGAGCAACGTATACGCAATCTCATATGGACTTCATTATTGAAGCCTTTGAACACGTCAAAGAAAACGCGATGAATATTAAAGGGTTGACCTTCACCTACGAACCGAAAGTATTACGTCACTTCACCGCTAAACTGAAAGAAGTTTAATTATAAGCATCAGGGGGGTTATACGATGTAACCCCCCAGCGATAAATCCACTTCCTTTATATTGTTGCATAATTAAAACCTTATAGGTTCACTATAATTAATGAGGCATCATGGAAGAAAATTCGAATGCTAAACACTCCTCCTTTTGGGGGATTATGGTCATAGCCGGTACGGTGATTGGTGGGGGGATGTTTGCTCTCCCCGTTGATTTGTCCGGCGCGTGGTTTTTTTGGGGGGCGTTTATTTTAATAATCGCCTGGTTTTCAATGATGCATTCCGGACTCCTGTTATTAGAGGCAAATTTAAATTACCCCGTTGGATCCAGTTTTAATACCATTACTAAAGATCTTATTGGCAACAAATGGAACATTGTGAGTGGATTTACCGTTGCCTTTGTTCTCTACATTCTCACGTATGCCTATATTTCCGCTAATGGCGCCATCATTAGCGAAACGATCTCCATGAATATGGGATATCGCGTTAACCCCCGAATTGTCGGAATCTGTACTGCCATTTTTGTCGCCAGTGTGTTGTGGATCAGTTCACTGGCAGCAAGTCGAATTACCTCCCTGTTCCTTGGGATTAAAATCATCTCTTTTATTATCGTTTTTGGGTCATTCTTCTTCCAGGTCGATTTTTCTATACTGCGGGATACGGCAGGCCAGGCTCAAAACAACGTCTCTTACTTCCCCTATATTTTTATGGCATTACCGGTATGCCTGGCTTCATTTGGCTTTCACGGAAACATTCCCAGTCTGATCATCTGCTATGGCAAAAGAAAAGATAAATTAATTAAAAGCATTGTCTTTGGTTCTTTGCTGGCGCTGGTGATTTATCTGTTCTGGTTGTATTGCACCATGGGTAACATTACACGGGAAAGCTTCAGTGAGATCATTGCGTCGGGCGGTAATGTTGATTCATTAGTAAAATCATTTCTCGGCACCAGGCAAACCGGAATCATCGAATTTTGTCTGCTGGTTTTTTCAAACCTGGCCGTCGCCAG